>DAIDHF010000002.1 GCA_027452005.1 Acidimicrobiales bacterium | reverse complement strand
GTAGGGGAATGGCTGAGAAGAGCTCTCTGGTAGAGGCCAGCAGGAAGCTGGTGGCTTCAGCCATCAGAGGACGTCACCCAATTGTGTAAACATCGGCTAGGATAGATACCATGCTCTCGAAGACCCAACAGGTTTGGCGTCATCTAGTAACCGAAGCTATCGTGACCCGAAGGCGGCGGTGGCCTTCAGTCACAGCCCTAGCAGATGAGCTAGAAATGGGAATTTCCACTGTGCATCGAGCACTGTCGCACCCGGCTGAAATCGGAGCGGTTGTCATTCGACCAGCAGGTGGATTGCGTGTAATCGATCCTGGCCGTCTACTGATGATGTGGGCTGGTCAGCGAAACCTGGGCTACGATGTAGTAGAGCGATTTCAGGTCCAAGGTTCCTCCCCGGCCATCGAGCGATGCATCTCTAATCGGTCCGCGGTTCTTGGGGGATTCGGTGCAGTCGTGGCCCGTATTGGTGGGAACACCGTCGCGGACTACGAGACCGTTCTCATCTATGGAGATCCCCGTCTGCGACGATATCGACCTGGAGATGATTCAGAATCGGGGCGGACATCGGAGATAATCGTACTAGAGCCCGATCCGCTACTGTGTAATTACGGCAGGGTCGCGCCCGTGACCCAGGCCTGGGTCGATCTCTTCAACCTGCCTGGCTGGCAGGCCGCCCGGTTCGTAAACCACTTACTCCCCCAGCTTCTCGCCGATGCCAGCTAGTTACCGCGATTTTTATCCGCCTGAGTACACCAACAGAAGCCGGTCGGTACTAAAAGAAGTCTAACGAGCCGTTCCCGATGCCGTGCTAATTGGCGGATGGGCGACCTGGGTGCGCACTAACGGGCCAATGAGCCACGACATCGATTTGATCGTTACACGACCCCAGCTTGCACTCATCAAAGCAATTACCGAGGACATGAGCGAGTCTCGCCATTTGGCCGGTCGTAAGTGGCGAGCAACGCTAAGTGGCATCCACCTCGATCTTTACGTCCCACACGTCTCCAGGCTGGGTGAGAACCTTCAGCTAAGGACCGAGATGTTAGTGCGAAGAAAAGAGTCCGTGGGCGATTGGGTCGTGCTCGATCCGCCTGGCCACATAGCAACCAAGTTTGCCGCTCTACTCGATCGCCCTGACACCAACCCAGGCGAGAAGGATCGCCTCGAAATCTTGGCACTCCTCGACCAGGGGGTCGATGCGGCTGAAGCAGTCCGAGTTTTTCACGAGGCTTCCACTCGTGCGTCTCAAGAAGTAACCGAACTAATCGGGAAGGCATTTACCTATCTCGGTGACATCCAGGTCAGCCGCGACATGCGACGGAATTTGAAGGAGTTGGCCTCCACTTGGCGAGAGTACTCGACCGGTTTCAAATCGCCCGATGTCACCCGTGCTGGCCTTGACGCTCCTGGTCCCCAGCAGCGTGGGCCGAGCTTGGGCCTCTGAGAGCCCTTGCCTGGTTCGTGCCTTGCTCTAATAGTTCGGACCACCAGTCGTCTCGGGGAGTTTTGATGAGACGAACGTCTAGCAACACGGCGCTATTTACCGGGGCCTCAAATTTAGCTAAGCTGGCCAGGAAAAGGAGGCAGTAAAAACGTGGGAATGCTAAAGCGAGCCAGTGACATCTTCCAGGCCAAGGCCAACAAGACCCTGGACAAGTTGGAGAAACCAGACCAGATGCTAGATCTGTCCTATGAGGAGATGCTCGGTCAGATAACCAAGGTGAGGAAGGCCCTGGTGACTATAGCGGCCTCACGCAAGCAGATCGAACTCCAAGAAGATCAACTGACACAGTCCATGAACACCCTCACCGCCCAGGCCAAGGCAGCTCTAAGCCAAAACCGAGAGGACCTGGCCAAAGAGGCATTATCCCGAAAGGCCTCGGCTCAAGCCGAGATCGACCAGATGGAGCCCCAACATCAACAACTCACCGAGCAAGAGGGGCAGCTAACAAACACCCTAAAGGCCCTCCAGCAGCGAGTTCAGGCCTTTAGGACTCAGAAGGAGACCATGAAGGCTCAGTACGCCGCGGCCCAGGCGGCCTCCCAGGTCAACGAACAGGTGGCCGGGATAGGTGACACGTTCTCAAGTTCTGGGGAGGTCCTCCAGAGGGCCCAGGACAAGATTGCCCAGATGCAGGCCAGGTCAGGGGCCTTAGATGAACTGTTGGCCTCAGGTGCCCTCGAAGACGTCGGGGGTGGTGGAGACGATATCCAAAAGCAGCTCAACGAGCTGAGTTCTGCGTCCCAGGTAGACGACGAACTGGCCCAGCTCAAGGCCGAGATGTCCGGACAGGCCCCGGCGGCCCTACCCGCAGAAGGCCAGAGCGGGATTGAAGACGCCGAGATAGTCACCGACGAAGAAACGACCGGTTGATTTTCTTGCACTTCGACCAAATTATGAGCGAGGGTTTCCAACCTTGACCAACTCAGATCCTGGATTTGATCTAGACAGTGCAATTGTCTCCCTGGAAGGGGCTGGCAAGGATGGCAAGATGCTCCTCAAGTTGCTAGTTGAACAACTCTCTGATGCCCTGGGTGACAGGATCAAGGTCGTTCGTCAGGGAGGCCTTATTAGAAAGTCTAACGAGATCAAGTCGGTCGAGGTGAAACTGGGAGATGACGTGATGGAAGCCGTCGTGGATGGTCCATCAATCAGGTGTACAATTGGCCACACGTCAGGAGGAATCAGGATTAAGAGCGAGCAGGTTGATATGCCCGGGTGGCTTTCCAGGCTACTCTCGGTCCTTTCAAAGGAGGCCAGCCAGTCTCAGGCTACCAAGTCGGCCCTCGAAAACTTTGTAATCGGGGGAAGTTCGCCAGAGATCTAGACCAAATTTTACGTCAAAGTACTAACACCTAAGACTTCAATTAGATCTGGCCAGTCTGGATCATAAAATCACCCAAATACCGAAAGGAAACCAGAGATGGCCAAACCAAAAGCAGACCAAGACGGTGTCCCGATAGATGCCAGTTCAAGAATTCAAGAGGCCCTAAGGGACCAGCTATTTACCTCAGACCTTTCCGTCAACGAGTTCCTACTGGTCAAAGAGACTGGCTTTCACCCCGTAGGGTTTGTAATGGGTTCGTCAATATATCATATTGGGATTCAGACCAGGAAATGGGGAACCAGCCAAGAGCTAACCAAGCTCTCAGAGGCAATGTACACGGCGAGAGAGCTTGCCATGACGCGAATGGAAAAGGAGGCCGATGAGCTCGGGGCCGACGGGGTAGTCGGGGTCCGTCTAGACGTGAACTACTACGAATGGGGAAACGACTCGGCCGAGTTTATTGCGGTTGGTACAGCAGTCAAGGCCGAGGACGGCAAGAGCTACAGGAACTCGAAGGGAATGCCCTTTACGTCAGATCTCTCGGGCCAAGATTTTTGGAGGCTGGCTCAGACCGGTCATATTCCCCAAGGGCTGGTCATGGGAACCTGCGTCTACCATATCGCCCACCGAGGGATCGGCCAAGCCCTGGGTTCAATTGGACAGAACACGGAACTCCCGAACTTCACCGAGGCCCTCTATGACGCCCGTGAGCTTGCCATGAACCGAATGCAAGCCGAGGCCGAAGCTCTGGCTGCCACTGGAATAGTCGGGGTTCGCCTAGAGGAAAAGAGTCACCAATGGGGCAGTCACACTATTGAGTTCTTGGCCCTGGGCACGGCCATTACAAAAACCCAAGACGTAGATCTCCCGAGACCCACCGCAATTATCTCCCTTGATAACTAAGTCACGCTATAAGTTCGCCTGGGCAGCTAGCCCACGTTGTTCAACCACCTTTTCGACTAGACGTAACTATGTCTCCGGGTCCTGAAAATCCGCCCACCCAAGGTCGACCTGATCTTCACGTGGTTTCTTCCACCCCTCAGGTCTCAAGCGAAGATGACCAAGTCCCAGGCGTGGCCGACTCCAGGCTAGAGTCATCCACGTTCTCGTCCGACCTCTCAGTTAGTCAGTACGGGGCCTGCGTTGAGCTTGGCCTGGAACCGGTTGGATTTGTTCAGGGATTTTGCGCCATGCAACTGACCAGTTGGTACTCGTCTGGATATTGGGGCTATGCCAGCCCACAAGGGGGCTACGGGTCACGCCCGAGTGGTTACTTTCGCAACTACTCGTGCCCTCACGGGATGTTGTATGCGAGTGCCGAACACCGGGTATATGGCTACAACGCCGAGATGACCTTCAACGAGACCGGCTGGAGACAGGGTTTCAAACTGGCCTACGACCGTATGCTGGAAGAGGCTCAACTCGCCAAGGCTCACGGCGTAATTGGCGTGGCAATGCGGGTTAGAAATCTTATAGACCCCACCATCCACGAGTTCCACATCACCGGAACCGCCGTGCGTGCCAAAGACGTCTCGTCGGTCCCTTTTATCTTCAACACCTTCTTGGCTGGCCAGAAACTGGTCAAGATTATCGAGGCCGGATTTATGCCAGTTTCTGTGGTTGCCACCCTGGCTGAGGTGGCCGTCTACGGGTACTGCATAACCGAGGCGGCCCTTGAAGGGCTATATGGTTATGGGAGTGGAAGTACCGGTCTAGGTTTTGGTGGTTATCAAGGCTCGGTGGGAGGATTCGGAGGTGGTCTACTCGGTCAACTTACCCGAGGAAGCCAGGTAAATGTGAACTCCCCCCAGACACCCTCTCAGTATCAGGGACAGACTAACTTACAGGAGATCTCACAGGTCTGTGACGGGTTTGAGGCCGCCTACCAAATCGCTGAGACCCTGGCCCGCAAGTCTCTGGAAGGAGACAGCCTACACGGGGCCGACATGGAACTAAACAGCCACGAAGGGGGGCGGGGGAACTTTGTGATTACGTGCACCTTACAAGGTACCCGGGTAAAGCGCTTTAGCAACTTTGACACCCTCGATCCCCCAACTCCAGTAGTCGGGTTATGGGGATAGTTATGATAAGAGTTATCCATGACAGATAACCCACCGTTTTCCTCCGTCGACCGGTCGCCTGTATCTGATCGTCTCCGGGCCGGGCTTGCAAGTCTCAATCACCCCAATACTTCCAATAGCATGGGTACCACGTCAGATCTATCCATTGACGAGGTCCTCCTCCTTCACACCCAAGGCTGGGAACCAGCCGGTATCGTGTGTGGGGTTTCTATGTTTTCCATCTATCAAGGGGCCTGGTGGGGCGCCTCCTATGATCCCAGGCCGATGCAGATAGTAATTGCCTCTCAGGCCGTAACCAGCGCCTTTCGAGAAGCCTCTAGAAAGCTAAGTCGAGAGTGCTCCAAGGTCAAAGGGATTGGAGTCGTGGGAATTGCCGTTGACGTGCATCTCTCAGGAACCCACGTCAAAGTAAGCCTGATCGGAACTGCGATTGCTCGTCAACAAGGAAACGGTGCTAGAACACCAAGTAAAGCTTCACGCTCTAGTGGGGATCCATTTCTTTCTGATCTATCGGCCAGAGACTTTGTTTTGCTAGAGCGCGCGGGCTGGGAGCCAACAGGTATTGCATACGGGTTTAGCTTCGTCTCGGCCCCCCGCCGCAAGGCCACTGCAGCGATCAAGCAGGCCAGCCAGAACGTGGAACTCACTATGCTCACAACTGCCATGTATTCGGCACGTGAAGTGGCCTTCTCTCAGCTCCAGACCCTTGCGGCTAGCCAAAAAGCCCACGGGGTGGTGGGAGTAAGTGTAGACGAAGGCCCCCTTAGCTTTGCCAGGCACGTCATGGCGTTCAACTGTTGGGGAACCTGCGTCCGTCTTATTGGCGACACCCACCAGAAACTGAACCCCCAGACCGTCGTGGAACTCGACGACCCCGAGATTGACTTTCAGGCAACCTCTCTTTCAGGTTAGCTTGAGATGAACGTCCACAAATACTCTTGTAAGACGCCTAGCTGGTCCTCTTGTACGAAACCGTCGACCGCTGCGATGATCTTCTTTGAGAATCCCGTCTAGAAGTGCCTTGTGAACCCTGACTTGCGAGTTGTCTCTCAAGAAGTTCAGCCTCTTGAGAGACGAACTTAGACAGCTTGGCAAGAGTAACCGATTTAGCCCTTAGGTCTACCCGCTTTTGGAACATTGCAAACCTAGCCTGCTTGCGAGCGATTTGGGCCTGTTGAAGAATTAGCGCCTGAACCCGCACCATGGAGTCCTCGGTTCCGTCAAGACGGCTCAGAAGTCGCCTCGTTGACCTATAGGCGTCGATTTTTCCCTTGCAGGCTGCCGCCCCGGTAGAGTTCCTCTGGGCCCTCATGGCGCGTAGCTTCATCTGCTCGGCCTCTTGAATCTTGCCAATCTTTTCAGATATAGCAACGACGGGTCCGTAAATTTTTGCCACCTGTTCGGTGGAGTGCTCTGGAATAGAGTGCCAGTCTTCTTCAAACATAATGCACCTTCTTTGTATCTGAATACGACAGATTGAGTCTTCCGATCGTTACTTGTATAAGTCCTACCAACGACCCATTGGCATCAATTGTACTGTATCGGAATAGTAAAATGGTGAATCCTGAGCCACCAATATTGCATAAAGAGCTGAATATATTAGATCCTAGTAATGTCGTACTGGTCCAGTTAACACGCTCGTAACAAAATAGTTCTTGGGGAAATCCCTAACGTCACTTTTTGTGACTATGTTGCTACTGAGCACACTCATACCTTGGCTGTCTAGAGACTTTCGATTGCAATCTCTAATCAAAGTTCTTGCTAATTACTACGCGAAAGAAATTACTGGAATACGTCCAATCAAACGACTCACGATTTTCAAGAATTCTTTTGACGATTATCTTATAGAATTAGATTCCACCCGGGCCCGTGAGATCAGTACCATTGTGGCTTTTGTGGCTTCTCTGACGGCTGAAGCCGCCAGCTTCTATTCAAGCCGCGGTGGTAACCAGACGCGCTAGCACGGCCCGAAGTGCAGAAACTCGCAATTGGTAGATCGCAGGTGGGACTTGTAAGAGGGTCTCATCGAACTCTAGCTTCTAAGAAGGATGTGTGACCTACAATCTCAGAGAGCACACATCCAACAAGGGCAAGTGCGGCTAGCGACCTAGACGGGCCCAGGCAATTGCCAATGCTCGTCAGGAGGGTAACACCCACGCAGTCAAGTTCAGCAATTTCGACCTCCCTTTTAAGGTCGACCTTTTGATCACAGCTGGCTACTGGCCAGGCATGTCAAGGTCACATGCAATGTGCCGATTTCCAGATGTGGTCCGAGGTTACGACCGAAGTCGCTTGAATCACGGTAATGCCGACTTTAACACCGGGAGAAACCATTGTGGTTTCGGTGATGGATTTCAAGTCCCGTTAGGGATTCCTGGCCAAGTCCACCGACAAACGAGTTAACGTCGTCGCTGAGCTACAGCGCAACAAACTCCGTCACGTCAAGGATGCCTTCAAGACTCTCACCTTCAACAACGGTTCATATACCAACGCAATTTACATGAAATTTCCAGGCTAATGTGTACTAGAGTTCAAGTCATTTCATCTCCTGTGGCAGAACTACCATGTAAACACCCCGAAGGGAGTAGCGGCTTTAGCCGTCACGGGAACCTGGGTCCGGGGCTTAGTCCCGAAGATTTTAGCTCTTGTCAGACTGGTCAGATATGATTCTTGGTGGGGCGATACTGGCCCTTCGGGCTGCCATGGGGCAAAGCCAAAACGAGTCTGGGGTTGTATGCCAATGGAGCTGTTGGCTTCAGCCGCCAGAAAAGTAATTTCAAAAAGATTACCGATAAGCTATATTTGAGAAAACTGCACGTACAGATTGAAGGAGATGGGAAATCAGTTTGCCATGTGAGCTGGCCCCCTGACCACCTATGGAAGTACAGGTAATTTTTAGAGTGCGAGTTCTATTGTGATTTTCGAGCGGGAACACGAAATTGGTCTCGTGGCTAAGGCGATAACGAGGGCATTGTCATCCTCGGAAGGATCGGTATTTTACTTTGAGGGCCCTGGGGGAATCGGTAAGACGAGTTTACTTCAAGAGATTGCCAAATTAGCTCTCGCAAATGGGATGAGGGTTCTAAAGGGCTGTGCAGCAGAGCTCGAAAGAGATTACGCCTTGGGCCTCGTCGTCCAGATTCTAGAATCCGACATAGACAACCTAGACGCTGATACGCTGAAAGAACGCTTTAGAGGATCATCGCGACTTCTGCTCCCCCTCTTCTCGCACCTCCCGACAGCCGGGCGACTTTCTTCGACAACTGCGGAGTCCCCATATTCACAGTCGGAGATGTTCCTCGCAATATATGGATTTATCGCGGGCCTAGCCAATAAGACCCCACTTCTAATTCTGGTCGATGATCTCCACTGGGCCGACATCTCATCCATCCAGTTCTTTTCATTTATCCTTAGACGCCTTTCAAGCCTTCGCGCTGTTTTTATATTCGCCGCCCGCCCTGGGAATGAGTGGGGCGCAGATCTCAACCGGGTCGATTTTTTGCGCGGATCTAATTTGGCCCCAATTTCCTTAGGTCCGCTTTCTCTCTCAAGCGTATCTATGATGCTCCTAGACCAATTAGGCCAAAAACCGCAAACCACCTTCTCCCAGGAATGCCTGAGGGTTTCGGCTGGTAATCCGTTCTATCTCACCGAGCTAATACGTGAATCGAAGAGTCGCGGGATCTCTCCTACGGAGAAATCCGTGCCGGGACTGTCTCAGCTCACCCCACCTCGGATCGTGGAAATGATTTCTTCGAAACTTCATAAACTTCCGAAAGAATCAGTAAAGCTAGTCGAATCCTTGGCAATCCTAGGTGACGGTGCTCCACTTTACTGGATTACCCAGCTTAGCGAGCTTCAAGATATCGAGATCACCGACGCTTGCGAGAAGTTGCAGAAGATCGGGATAATAAGCGAAGCTCGAGACCATCGATTCGCACACCCCTTGATCCAATCAGCGGTCTACGAGTCCATCTCGCCTACAAGACGAGACGTACTGCATAACCGGGCGGCGAACATTGCCCTCATGGACCGGGCAAAGGCCCAGGTAGTCCTTGCCCATTACTTACGAACCTCGCTCGTTCCAAAGAAAGCGCTTACCGAGCTTATGATGATTGCAGCTCAAGAAGCTCTTGCAAGCGGGGCAATAGAGTCGGCCATCTCATACTTAACTCGGGCAAAAGCTGAAAACAGTGATGAAGATTCGGTTGAGGAGATCTCCTTACAACTAGGTCGGGCTCTGGCACTTAGCAGGGTTGCTAGTGCGCGTGAACATCTACTCCCCGTTACGAATTCCAATAATCCGGATCGTAGGATCAGGGCCGCCTTAGCGCTTTGGAGTTCAAATAGCTTCGACGGAAACTTTCAAGAGGGAGTCGACGTACTGCACGAGGTACTTTTCAATAGTCCCGACGGGGATCAATCATTGGTCAACCGACTACAACTTGAGCTAGCCAGAGGAATCCGTTCCTGGCGGCCGACAGCTCAGGAGGGTAAAGAAATGATTGACTCCCTTAGAGATTCGGGTAATCAATTTACTCCAGAACTAGAAAGAGTAAAACAGGGACTAATCTCCTATGACCTTCTCTTGGCCAACCGACCGGTTACTGAGGTAGTTGCGCATATCAAAAAGGCTCTTCCAATCTCAGACCAGGTACTGCACGAGACAGAATCCCAACTCCTGCATATGCCCTTCTATACTCTAATCTATTGTGATGAGTTAGAACTTGCCCATAAGGTGCTCGACGATTTCTCGAGATCAAAATCGTCGCAAGAATCTCTAATGGGATCAACAATTTCAAATTTATGGAGAATGTTTGCGTATTTTAGATCTGGAGATCTATTCCGAGCCGAAAGGCTTGGAGCATCGGTTTTTGCCGCTTCTTTTGATCATGGATGGCTCTTTGGAATGGCTGCCTCCCAGCTATGGCTAGCGGAGATTGCCATCGAACGCGCTGACCTCGAGACTGCCTCGACGTTATACTTGGCCCTTGAAAACCAGGCAACGCCCGATTCAGAATTTTCCAATAAGGGGTGGGCTAATCACATCCTTTTCGGGCTCGCCCAATACAAGGCCTACCAGGGAAATTACCGTCAAAGCTTGGACGAAATATTGGAAATTGGCCGTCGTCATGACGAGTTCTTGGCATTTTGCCCCTCCGAACTTCCTTGGCGGGCTGACGCGGCTATCTGCGCCAAAGAACTTGGAATGATCCAGCTTTCCGGGAAATTGATCGACGAAGAACTGGTTTTATCCGAACACTTCGGAGCACCTCGAGGGTTAGGAAAATCTATGCTAGTTCACGGCCAAATTCATCAGTCACAAGAGTCCCTACAAAGGGCCGTCGCAATCCTAGAAACAAGTTGCTCCAAACTCGAATTTGCCCGGGCTTGTATTTGGTACGGGATCTACCTGAATAGCCACTCTCAAGGCTCAAAAGCCAGGGACTTTCTCTTCGAGGGCTACCGACTTGCCGAACAACTCGGTTCGAACCTGCTGACTGAACTCGCTAGGGGAAAGCTTGAAGAATCGGGATTTACATTCTCAAAGGAACGCGTCAATAATACTGTGTCACTCTCGTCAGCCGAACTCCGGGTTGCCAACCTAGCCATACGTGGCCTGAGCAATCCCGAGATCGGCTCGAAGTTATACATCGGGCGCAGAACCGTGGAAACCCACCTCTATAACATCTACAAGAAACTCGGGATCGGCTCGCGCTTCGAACTCCCCGATGCCCTTAGAGCGGCTTCGGGTATTGATTAGGCAGTCTACTCGAAGTCCTCTAGCCTGCCTCGCTTGAACCTTACCGGTTGATCAGGCACCCGAACCATCAAAACTAGCATCGCCGAATGCGAAGACACCACCATCCGACCCGATCAGCCAATAACCTTGACCATCTGGCGTGGGCTGGATTGCGACGATCGGTGCCGCGAGATGTACCGATCCCAGTGACCCAAATACCTTAGCGCTACCTACCCCGATCACATCACCCGCCGAGTTTACTAGCCAATAACCAGATACTTGCGAATTTGAAGCCACAGATATTACCGACCCAAAATTCGGGCTCAATGACGCTGGCAGCGCAGTCGCATCACCGAAAGCCTTAACCGTGCCGTTCGATTCGACGATCCAGTAGCCTAGTCCGTCTGGGGTTGGGGCCAGTCCGACAACATTAGAAGCTACCTTGCCTCCAGTTGACCCAAAAAACCCGGCATCCCCGAAGGCGAAAACCCCTCCATCTGAACCCACCAACCAGTATCCGCGTCCAGATGGAGTTATCGCATCACCAACAATGGGAGCTACCGGGATAATTCCTTCGCTTTGCAACGTCCCAAGTCCCGAGGACCCCCCAAAGGTCTCGGTCTTTCCATTCGGGGTAATCACGATGTAGGACTGTACAGAACCATTTGGCCCCGTCCCTAAAGTCGTTGAGGTGGTCGGGCTAACAGCTGTAGTCGACGACGTTGTTGGTGTAGTTGTCGAGGTAGTTGAACTCGTAGAAGTAGACGTAACAGTTGTTGTTGTCACACCTGAAACCGTAATCTGGGCGTTAGCACTAGAGGGATCGAAAAGTAAGGTCCCGTTGTACCCGGCCGTGATCTGTAGCGTCCCGGCACTCGTGAAGCTGGTCTGGCAAGTTACGCTTCCTTTCGGTCCAATTGGAAGATCGACACAACTCGAAATCGATTGCCCGTTAGTACTAAAGGTCACCGTGCCAGACGCGGGACCTGCAATCGAGGAAACCGTCGCCGTTATCGTTACGGCCTGACCAATCCCAACCGAAGTTGCCGAAGTAGTGATGCTAGTCGTACTCGTTTGAGCCTGCGGAGCAGGTGAAAGAATTGTTACGGAACTCGACCGGGATGACGTCCCTCCAGTTCCATCTCCATTTGTTGCCGAAATAGTGAAGCTGTAGATACTACCCGGACTAAGGCCGGTAACCGTATACGTGTCGGTTGCGCCCTGAGTCGGATCCAACGACGAACCCACGGCTCCAGCAGTAAGTGGGATTGAACTCTGGACCACTCCCGAGAGATAAGGGGTAATCGTAAAACCGGTTATTGGATCACCACCGTTTGAAGGGACAACCCATGAAATGCTAGCCGATTCAGGGCCACCCGAAACCGTCGGAGTATTTGGAGTCCCTGGCAAGATCGAGAACGAGATGACTACCTCGGCCCCCACGCCTGCGGTCGAATATGTAATAGAAGAACCAGTAGCGAAACTACCACCAGCTCCGCCGCCGCCAGCGCCCCAACCCCCTCCAGGGAAATTGTCCGAGCCGCCGCCTCCAGCCCCGCTACCTCCAGATCCACATCCCCCGCCTCCACCGCCTGAACCTCCGCCTGCGACACCTCCAGAACTAACCCCGGCCGTCCCACCGGTCCCTCCCGCTCCACCATGGGCGTTGCCATTGATCACCCCACCTGCATTGCCGTTTGAAGCACTAGTCCCGGCCCCGACCGAACCTGAACCACCACTTCCACCAGCTCCGTTGCCTGCATTAATGCCCCCGCCACCTGCACCGCCGCCGCCGCCACCTGCAACAGCTAGGTAAGTTCCTCCCGAAGACTGTACGTAGGTGCAGCCACCGCCGCCGCCTCCACCGCCATAAGAAGAATCAGTCGTCCCGGCACCTCCGGAAAATGTCCCCGAGGCTCCACCTGTACCTGCAGTGCCCGATCCACCAGCCCCACCGGGGCTCCCAACCACAATCGAAAGGGGGGACATAGACGACGTAAAGACTTGTGTAGTCGTTACTACAGCACCAGCTCCACCACTTCCAGCGGGTCCGGTCGAGGGCCCTCCATTACCACCCGAAGCTCCCACGGCTTCGATCGTGATCGAGGAAATCCCAGAAGGAATTGCCAGGGTCGTCGTTGATGTCTCGGTAACGCTGCAGTTCGTTCCGACAAGGGTCCCGCTAACTGCGGCGCAAGCCGCTCCGAGGGCGTGAGCTTTTGAAACACCGATCCCCAAGAGGGTGGCGAGCGCTAAAACCACAGTCGCAAGTAGCGCCAGCGCTCGCCGATAAAGGCTGGTTTGTCTATTGATTACTAAAGAATGCTTCATAAGTGCCCCTTTTGGATCTTCCAGTACTTATTGACCGAATTTTACTTTTGTCTGCTACTTTAACGGCACCTGGGGACCTATGGGACCGTATTGCTCACTGAATTAGAGCCAGGCTCACTTATTTTCTTTGATCGCTCTCCAAATGTGCCTTGGTGGGGGTCCTCCAAAGGCACAACGCGTTCGAATTGGCCTTCGAGTATAATTCGTGTGTCGCTGGCAGTTAGGCGAGCGCTTCAAAACGATAATTGGTTACTCCTCAAGCGAATCCGGGCCGGTGCTGCCCAACTGAACTTAGGTCAATGTGGTCCCTTATAAAGCCCACCACAGACCTGTTCTATTCCAGTGCGCCCCCTGGGATTCGAACCCAGAACCTGCGGATTAAGAGTCCGTTGCTCTGCCATTGAGCTAGAGGCGCAAGTCCGTAAAATAATAACCGCGCTGTGGACGGTTGGCCAATAGTAGGATTGAGGGGTGGCATCACGATACCAACAGACCTCCTTTGATCAACTTTCCAACAATCCGTTAGTATCCGAGACTTACCCAACTAACCCTAGGGCGCGCTCCACAAGGCCTGAAATTGACATACGACCCAGTAGCCGGAGAAAAAAGACCGGATCTGCATACTTCTCCAACGGTCGCATTATTGTAAACATCCCTGCTCGCCTTAGTGCCAAAGAGAGGGACTCGATGGTCGAGTGGCTCGTTGAGCGGGTAGTCAAGAGAATTGATAACCCGGAACTAGATGACGCATATCTAATGAATCGAGCAACCAGGTTGAGCTCTCAATATCTAAACGGTATCCTCCCATCGTCTATTCGGTGGGTCTCAAATCAAAACACCCGATGGGGATCTTGCACATTTGAGACTAAAGAGATCCGAATCTCAGATCGCCTGTTAGGGGTACCGAGTTGGGTCATCGACTCGGTCGTCTTCCACGAACTGGTCCACCTTATAGTTCCCGATCACTCCCGTGCATTTTATGAACTAGCAAACAAATTCCCGAGGACCAACAACGCACAGATCTACCTGGACGGCTACAGTCTCGGTCTTGGCAAAAAGGGTGACCGAGGGGACTTGAACCCCCGACCTCCAGGGCCACAACCTGGCGCTCTAACCAACTGAGCTACGGCCACCATTCATCGGACGTGGACTTTCGGGTCCACGAACACTACCTAGGTTACTCAAAAACTCGGGCAACTAGAAAGATGACACACCATTTGGGTTCATATCTCCAACATTTAGGCTAGTATTTGGAACTGGGGTAGTAAGGGCTCGCCTTGCCTTACTCAAAGGTGAGCTTGCAAGTAAGTGGTAGAAATGAGTAGTTATCCCAAGGGGGTATAGTGCCAACAAGTCAAGAGGTGTTTGACCAGCTCACAGGGCCAGGGGGCGGCTTTGAGGTGACTCACGAACACGTCAAGGGCAACCTAATGCGTGTGTTCAAGAACCGAATGAAATCCCTCCGAGACATTACCGACTTAGCCAAGATGCGAGGCGATAGCGACGAGTTTATTGTATATGCAGACCGAAGGATTGGTTTTGAAACCTTTGTAAACCAGTCGAATGCAATCGGGGCCGCCCTGGGGAAAGAGTTCGGCCTGGGCCAAGGCGATCGTCTGGCCGTACTGTCGGCCAACAATCCCGAGTGGTGTCAGTCCTTTTGGGCATCCGTGAATATGGGGGCCGTACTGGTCGGACTCAACGGTTGGTGGAATACAGATGAGATAATCTACGGACTTGATGACTCCGGATCAAAGATTCTTGTAGCCGATAGTGCCAGGTTTGACCGCCTGGCCGGAGAACTTGACAAGCTAAAGTACCTAGAGGCGGTGTTCATAACTGACCTTGAAGACACCAGCTCGTTTGGAGACGCCAGGGTCATGCCATTTTCAAGTCTCCTAACTCTTGGAGCGGGTCTCGATTGTCTTGTCCCTCCCATTGACGAAGACGACCCGGCAGTGATCTTTTATACCTCAGGCACTACCGGGAGACCCAAGGGTGCAATTTCTACCCACAGGTCGATGATTGCCAACCTCCAAGACAGCCTCTTTATCGTGTTCTCGTCTGCCCTGGTTAACCCGGAGCGCTCTCTCATGCCCCCAAGTGGCAAACCGGTCGGCCTGCTTACCTCTCCCCTGTTTCACGTGTCTGGCTGTCACTCAGGACTTGTGATTGGTATGGCGACCGGGTTGAAGCTGGTTATGATACCCGGCAAGTTCGAACCAGAGGCCGCAATGAAGCTGATCGAGCAAGAGCACGTCTCCGTCTGGACGGCCGTACCAACCATGGTCTGGCGCGTCGTGGAAGACCCTAACCGCTTTAGCTATGACTTGAGTTCGGTAAGATCGATCTCATACGGGGGTTCTCCGTCTGGATCAGAACTTCAACGCCGCATCCACGAGACCTTTCCGAACGTGCGCAGCGTTGGCAACGCATACGGACTTACCGAGACCTCCTCAGCGGTTACGATAAACACGGGTGACGACATTGAGATCCACCCCGACTCGGTAGGCCGAGCACTTCCGGTGGTTGAGATAAAAGTGGTCGGAGACGACGGAGAGGAATTTGGTGCTGGGCGAGTTGGAGAGATCCATATACGTGGCCCAATTATTATGCCCGGGTACTGGAACAAACCCAAAGAGACCGCTGAGATCCTAAGTCCAGACGGCTGGCTTCGAACTGGAGATCTTGGGTACGTAGACAAGGACGGCTTCTTATTTATTACTGACCGGATTAAAGACATGATTATCAGAGGTGGCGAGAACGTGTACTGCGTTGAGATTGAAAATCGTCTCGAGCAACACCCTGCGGTAATAGAAGCAGCGGTAATTGGAGTTCCACATCCAACCCTAGGTGAAGAGGTTAAGGCCATCGTTAGGGTCGAACCCGGGGTAACAGTGAGTGAGCAGGATATTATCAACTGGGTAGCTGCTGGACTGGCCAAGTTCAAGGTTCCGACCTACGTGGAGTTGACCTACACCAATCTCCCCCGGAACGCTTCGGGAAAGATTCTCAAGAACATCCTTCGAGGCACCGGCGAGGTAAGTTTCTCCGAAACAATGTGAGTCCTGAGCATGGGTAGTGCGTTAGGAGAATACATGACCTAAAACCAACCAGTTGAGCTATTAGATCTTAGCGTCCTCGGGTGGAACTTTTGCGTAGTCCCATATTAATCCGGCCTCTGACCCGTCATGGAATAGGAATTCACAAGGATGGCGCTTGTCTATGTGCCCGAGTAGACCGTTGTAGATCCCGAGCCCGGCCAGCTCTTTCAAGCGATGCGAGAACTGGGCCAGTCGCTCAAATGGTACTCCCATCAGTTGATTTTCTTGCTGGCGAATGTAGCCAGCACAGTAGTTCAAAGCCACCCCCACTCGGCGCTCACTGGTCAGGTTGGCTCCTCCCCCGTGCCAGAGGCTTCCAACCCAGAACAATACACTCCCCCGGGTCATCTCGGCAGGTATCGTCTCATAGCTTCCAAGGGGGTTTGGCGAGTGATCCTTGGTGTGTGTGCCCGGGACGAGCCTGGTCGCCCCATTTTGCTCGGTAAAGTCAGTAATTGCCCACATCGTGTTGCAGATAATTGGTGGGTGAGGCTTGGGGATAGGAATTAGCTGGTCATCAGAGTGAATTGGCTGAGCCTTTTCGTCAGGGCCAATTGCAATTGACGAGAGTGAAGAAATAGTAAGCCCCGGGCCTAGAACGCCTTCTACTACCGGCAATACGTTCTGGTGCACGGGCATCTTCTCAAAAGTTTCCCCATGAGCGAGTAGATTGTAGATCCGGCTAGTGCGAGTGCCCTCAAAAAGGTTCTCCCCGTTTTGTACGTCTAGCTCTTTCTCTAGATGGTCAAGTTGGTCGTGTATCTCCTCAATTAGATCCAGTTCTATGATGTCCTCAATAACCACCCAACCGTTGGCCGAAATCTCATTTACGGCCTGGGATAGTTGAGACTGAGTCAACGTACGCATTTGATGCCCCCTTTTGGACTACCTCTCTTTGAACAACACTATAACATCTCTCGCGATCGCTATTTTAGCCCCGTTTCCCGAGCATGAAAGAAACAAGTAACACCGCCAGCACAAAAAACGTTACCAGAGACATCTTCCAGTCGCGCTGACGTAAAAATTCAATATTCCCGGTCACCACTCTGGCGATCGGGGTACCCAACAAGAACACCAAACCCAGTACAACAATACCTACCCCGTCACCGTTTCCCAAAGATCTTACTACTCCAGCTATTGAATCTGGAAACTTGTAGTGATCGCCGACCAAGGACCTATAAGAGACATGGCCGGCCTTTGGCATGTAATCATGGTGATGTACAAACATAATCACGAGACCAACCATGATTGTTAGTATTGCCAAAACCACGCCTCCGCGTAGGACACTTGCAATTGCAAGCTCCATCTTTCGGTCTCTGGAAGCTTGTTGGTCCTGACCGTCACTTGTATATATTGATTCAGTCGAGATTTCCAACCTCTATATCCCTTTCGCGAACATCTCAACCGCAACCATTGCAATAGCCATTATAAAGAGTAACTTGACGTACTTGGAATCCAGGCGCCCGAGCAGTCGTGAACCCACGAGGGCACCCACGAGAACTCCAAGAGCAATTGGGGCAGCCAATATAGGGTCGATATCTCCCCGGGCAAAGTAAACTCCAGCACTAGCAGCCGCCGTTACCCCGATCATAAAGTTACTAGTTGCACTCGATGCCTTCAGTGGAATGTGCATGGCCAGATCCATGGCCGGAACCTTGAGTGCCCCGGAACCAATTCCCAGTAATGCACTAATCATTCCAGCGATATACATCAACAAGAGTCCCAACTTGGTGTTGGTTACCTTGTAACTTATAAGTTCTCCGCTTGCCTTGTCGACATATGACCCGTGAAGCTTAAAAGAGTTGGCCAGTGCGTCACTAGAGGTGGTCAACAGCTCAGCTTCCTCCCTCTTGGAGTACATGGCTAGCCCTGAATAGGTCAACACGCAGGCAAACAAGATAAACAGGAATCTAACCGGCAAATAGGTTGTCAAAAAGGCCCCACAAATGGCCCCGGTCGAGGTAGCTATCTCTAGGAACATTCCGGCCCGCAGATTGGTCATGCGGTCTTTCACGTAAGAGGCCGCTGCACCACTTGAGGTGGCAATTACGGCCACAATCGACGCGCCAATTGCAAGACGGATGTCTATATGAAAAACCAGGGTTAGGACGGGCACGATTACGACCCCTCCACCTAGACCGACCAACGATCCCAATAAACCTGCTGAAATGGACACCACAAATAGGATGATCACGAATTCCAGGGGTGCCACATTCATACACTAGCCAATGTACAAATCTCCGTACAACTGTATTTTTCAACGGCTAGGATAATTTCCATAGTCCGACGTCCTGAGATAGAGTCAGCCCTAGAAAGTTCTAGTACATGAAAGTCTACGATCTAACAACCCCGTGCCTAATAGCCGATGGGCCTGCGACAAAAGTGAACATCCAGACGATGTCTAATACCCTGCCTGGAACGCGCCTGAGGCCCCACGTAAAGGCACACAAGTCAACTGAAATAGCCATGATCCAATCTGACTTAGGTCACGTTAACTTTACCTGTGCTACCCCTAGAGAGGCGGCCGGACTAATTAGTAGGGGTCTTGGCGAAGATATTCTCGTTGCCAACGAGGTCGTGAACTCAAAGCTCTTGACTCGGCTCGCTCACTTTGCCAGAGACAGCCACGGTAGAGTCACTATTGCTGTAGACTCGCAGGAAACAGTAGAAAAAGCTGCGTTGGCTGGGATTAGAGATGTCTTGGTCGACGTAAACGTGGGCCTTCCAAGGTGCGGATGTGAACCGGCTCTTGCGGGATCTATTGCTGATTTGGCTCGTCGCAGAAATCTCAATGTTCGCGGGGTAATGGGCTATGAAGGTCACTGCGTTGGACTCGAGGATGCTTGTGAAAGAGCCGAGCAGACTCACCGTGCCATGGATATTCTCAAAGAGGCACACGAACAAGTTGGAGGCGACATAATCTCGGCTGGAGGAACCGGGACTTATGAGATAAACAGGTGGGCCAACGAAATTCAGGCTGGCTCATATGTGTTTATGGACAGCGCATATTCCAAGTTGGAACTGCCTTTCGAGAACTCTCTGGCTGTTCTCTCGACTATAATCTCGACAAATCCCCAGGGGTGGATGGTGTGTGACGCTGGCCTCAAATCCCTTGGAATGGACCACGGTAATCCAACCATTCAAGGTGCTGACGTGTGGTTCTGCTCTGACGAGCATATCACGTTTTCACTGACCCAAGTGCCCCAAGAACAGACCGGCCTCAAGATATCGTCCGCTGTACGATTTCCCGTCAATAGTACCTCAAAGGTCGGTGACATGATTTCAGTTATTCCGGCCCACATAGATCCAACGATTGCCTACCATGACAAGATCTACGTCCTAGATGGTGAAGATGTGGTGGATCAGTGGGCGGTTGACCTATCGGGTTGGGATATTTAGCTAAGACCCACAATCGGGCCACATTGGCGCGATTCTTCTAGTAATCCTTAAGTCTCTGGGCCAGGGCCCTAAATGCCAGTCCACGGTGAGAGATAGAATTTTTGTCTTCAAAGCTCAACTCGGCAAGGGTCCTTCCGGGGGTTTCATCTGGGATAAAAACTGGGTCATAGCCAAACCCCCCGTATCCGGATGCCGCTAGGGCTATTGAACCGTGCAAGACACCCTGAGTCAAGATCTCGGTTCCATTGGGAAAACATGCAATTGCGACAGTTCTGAACCGGGCAGTGCGCCTTGGGACCTCTATGCCCTCAAGTTCGGCCAGAATCTTTTTAATATTGTCGTCATAGGTAGCGTTCTCTCCAGCAAACCTTGAAGTCCTAACCCCGGGCAGTCCCCCCAGGAAGTCAACTTCCAGCCCTGTATCATCTGCAATTGTGAGTGTCCCGGTAGCTTCAACAACGGCAATCGCCTTGAGTCGGGCATTGTCTTCCAGGGTGTCTCCAGCCTCGTCTACATCGCCGAGGTGGCTTGGCCGAGGGAGCAACTCGACATCTCTAAGTATCGCGGCAATCTCGATAATTTTATCCGAGTTTCCAGTAGCTAAAATAGCCTTGAGCATTTAGAACCCCGCAAGCCTAACGGGTTGACTCAAGGGCACTTGAAAGTACTTGCCCTTGAAGGTCAAAAATCTTGGCGAGCGATCCTTCAGCTAATCCCAAAAGTTCGGTGAGTTCGCTTTTCGAAAAAGCAAGTCCCTCGGCGGTACCTTGAAGTTCAATAAATCGACCATTAGAGTTCATCACCACGTTCATGTCGACTTGAGCTCGTGAGTCTTCTTCGTAACACAGATCGGCCATACACAGCCCATCGACAATTCCGACTGAAATCGCTGCACACTTAGAGGTCAAGGGATTCTCGGCAACTCTACCCTCACTAACTAATCTGGTTACCGCATCATGCAGGGCTACATAGGCCCCGCAAATCGAGGTCGTTCGGGTCCCCCCATCAGCCTGAATCACGTCACAGTCGAGAATTATCTGGATCTCGCCAAGTAGAACCAGGTCACAAACGGCCCGCAGAGACCTCCCAATAAGTCTCTGGATCTCCTGGGTTCGCCCTGATTGCTTACCCTTGACTGCTTCTCGGGTAACCCGCTCTTTGGAAGAACCCGGTAGCATCGAGTACTCGGCCGTGACCCAGCCCTTTCCCGTACCACGCATCCAACGAGGCACCTCTTCGTCGACAGAAGCCGTGCACAGCACCCGGGTGCCCCCCATTGATGCCAACACAGACCCGTGGGCATTTGAAGTAAAATCCCGGAGAAGACTCAGGGGTCGAATCTGGTCTGGCTCTCGTCCATCTAATCTGAAACTAGTTGTAACCACACCGCTACCCTAGACGGTCGTGAAGTACTTTTGCCACCGGCCAGCCAAAAAGTAACGTTGTTGAAACAGCTAGAGGTCCCAGGAGACTTGAAGGACTGACTCAATCTCAAGACCCAACAGTTGTGAACCTAGGTTTTTGAACTTGACGGTGTTACCTGAAGACAAGTATGTCTGGGTTCCAACTAAGTTCGGGTCGGGTCGGGTTGATAGAGATTTGCTCTCTAGGCTGAATAAGGCTTCGGTCTTGTGTGAGTGAATAGTCTTGTCCAACAACAGGTCCCTAATTTCAAATGCCGACTCTTCGGCCGAGGAAACCAGAACGACTCCACTTCCAATAACGTCTTGAAGGGTTCTGGCTAAAAACGGGTAGTGCGTACAACCCAGCAGTAACGTGTCAACCCGGTTTTCAATGACCGGCTTCAAGAGTCTTTCGGCCAAGATATGGACCTGTTCGCTATGGAGTTCGCCCCGTTCCACAAACTCAACAAACCCAGGACAAGCACAGCAGGTAAGAGAGACCTCGGTCCCCAGATCGTTTTGGGCCTTTAGGACCTGTCTCTGATAAGCCCCAGATGACACAGTTCCCACGGTTCCAATAACACCTACCCTGCCGGACCTGGTCACTTGAAGCATTGCCCTTACCCCTGCATCAATCACCCCGATTACCGGCACCGGTATCGAATTTTCCAACAGTTCGAGGGCCGCCGCTGAAGCCGTGTTACAAGCAACAACGATCATTTTCACCGAGAACCTCTCAATCAGGTAGTCAGCAATCTCTAGTGCAAATCCCCGGACCTCCTCAAGTGGCCGGGGACCGTAGGGATAGCGACCGGTGTCGCCCAGATACACCAGATCCTCCCCTGGGACCAGGTCGACAAGGGCCCGAAGTATTGAAAGTCCCCCAAAGCCACTGTCAAAGATCCCAATCGGTGCGTCGTCCACGACTAGCTCAGCGCGAACTTGGAAAGCGTTTTCTGAGAACCTGAAAGCAAACTCTCAACAACATTGAAGCTGAGCCCACGGTCACCAAGTTGCGAGGCACTGTTGCGGCAACTTTTCACCTAGCTTAGGAACTCTACTTTGTCCTGCTCCCAGTAAGCTCTCAGGGATTCTAATTTGCCTTGACCGTTTACTTTGTAAACAAATACCCCCGAGACCCTTACTTGGGTTCCGTCAGAGAGCGTAGTAATAATTGTGCCCACGTTGGCCACCTCACTCGCACACTCATAAGATGCCGTAATGTCAAATTCAATACGCTGGTTAGGCGCAATAGCACTATCAAAGAACCGTCCAATGGCATCTCTGCCTCGGTGCCCACGCCCGTCGGGATCAAACATTGAAGGTCCAATCGGGTCCTCGACAATCCCGTCGTCAGCAAAGAGATCTAACCAGCCTTCTCTGTCTTTGGCTCCAACACAGGCCATGGACCTCTTAGACACATCACGCGCTGACATCTTGGCTCCTTTTCGATTGACTATCTGACCTTGGATATTATCTCGTCGGCATACCGATGAAGATTGTCCAACTTGGTTGACAGGACTTCCTGATCTTTCCCAACTACGTAAGGCCACCTAAATCCAACAATAACGTCGGTTACACCTTGGTCCTCAAGTCGTCGGATACCATCAAGTGACCAGGCATCCGGGGAGATTACAAACACGCTAAACTCATCGTGCTCACGCTGGAAGGCCCTGCGAAACTCGCCAAGTTTGGTGAGTAGCCCGGGAAGTTCGTCCAGGTCACCTCCTCCATGGACCCATCCGTCTCCAAGCCGGGCAGCACGTCTAAGGGCGACGTCGGCGTGCCCACCGATTAGAATGGGCACCTTCTGTGAAGGTGCCGGACACATTTTAATGGAAGGAATCGAGTAAATCTCGCCGTGATATTCAAAGTAATCGCCCCCCATGAGACCTTGAAGTATCTCTATGGACTCGTTCATTCGCTTGCCTCGGTCTGAGAAGGGAACCTCACAGACCTCATAATCATCAGGCCAAGGACTCACCCCGACCCCTAGGCTTAGCCGGTTATGAGACATGACCGCGCTAGACATTACCTGCTTGGCTACCAGTACCGGATTTCTTATGGGTAACTTGATCACGAAAGTCACAAATCTGATACTCCTGGTTACCGCCCCCAGGGCACCGATGAGTACGAAGGGATCTATAAATGGCTTGTCTTCTAAGAACTCGCGATTACCATCTGGTGAGAACGGATACTTTGAGTCTGACTTTTCTGGGTAGAACACCGAATCTGGAATCACCATTGAGTCATACCCGGCCTCCTCAACGGCCTGGGCCAGAGGGAGATACATGTCCGGGTCGACCATCGACTCGGCATAACTAAATCGCACTAGAAGATCTTACCTAGAAATAGATCATCGACTTGGCCCGGTCTACTACCTGGTCGATGTCGTCACTCCAGGCCCCGGTAGACAGATACTTCCAGCCCCCGTCTGCAAACACGACCACGATAACCCCCTGGTCAATTGCCCTCGCACACTTGGCCGCCCCTGCCATAACTGCCCCAGAAGATATCCCGGCAAATACCCCGACTGAAGCCAACTTGCGCACCCACTCTATTGACTCTCTCGGGCTGACTATAGTTCGCCGGTCCAAGAGGTCCTCTCCGTTATTTTCAACAAATATTGGTGGAATATACCCGTCGTCCAAGGACCTTAGTCCATCCACCATCTCCCCCGACGGTGGTTCAATGGCCCAGATCTCGACCTGGGGATTTTTTGACTTTAGAAACGACCCAACTCCAATTAGCGTCCCAGAAGTCCCCAGGCCGGCCACGAAATGAGTTACCTCTGGACAGTCCCTGAATATCTCAGGGCCGGTCCCTTCAAAGTGCGCTCTTGGGTTGGCCGGATTGGCGTACTGGTAAAGGAATACATACTCTGGGCGTTCTTCGGCGAGTTTCTGGGCGTGACGCACGGCCCCGTTAGAACCCTCAGAGCCAGGTGATTGAATAATCTCTGCCCCCCAAGACTCCAGACATGCGCGGCGCTCAGTAGATACGTTTTCTGGCATAACAATTTTGAGCGTGTAACCCTTTGCCTTTGAGATCATGGCCAGACCGATTCCGGTATTGCCAGATGAGGGTTCTAAGATGGTGTCGCCGCTAGATAGACGACCAGTCTTCTCGGCATCTTCAATCATGGCCAGAGCGATCCGATCCTTGACCGATCCTCCAGGATTTTGTCCCTCCAGTTTGGCCAAGATTCGAACCTGGGAGTTGGGGCTCAGGCTGGAGACGTCCAGCAATGGCGTGTTCCCGATGAGTTCTAAGATGCTCGAAAAGTAGGCCACCTGCCTAACCGCCGGCAACTGCCGGAAGAATAGTCACCACGTCTCCATCGCGGACCTTGGTGTCCAATTTCTCTAGGTACCTAACGTCATCGTCATTTACGTACACGTTTACAAACCTGTGGAAGGACCCCTCGTCGGTAACTACCTGGCCAGCCATGGCCGGATACAACTCGGTAAGCTTTTCAAATAACTCTCGCAAGTTCTCAACATCTAGACTCACCGATGAGTTTCCCCCAGCGTGCACCCTTAGGACTGTGGGCAACCTAACTTCAACAGACACGATCAAACTCCTATAGAACATGGTCAACCTACCTCGAGGACCTCGACCTCGACACTAGCAATGTTGACTATTCTACTCAACATTCTAATCGGAGTATTTGTAGGTTCAAAGTTGGCAGCGCCAAAGCACGCAGCCAGCTTGCTTGTAACTAAGGAGATCCTCTGAGTTGACTAATCAACCAAGATCACGGGCTCTTCTTGGACTTGGGCACCTGAAATTGAGTACGAACGAACAGTTGGATCTGGGTGACGCAGCGAGATGATCATGTAATGCCAGCTAGGATCGGGGGCCTGCTCAATGTCGGTCGGTGACGGGTAGGGGTCAGAGTGAGTGTGGGAGTGGACCACGCCAACTATCTCACATCCCTCACTTTGGGCCTGGCGATCGGCTCTCAAAAAGTCACCCGGGTCCACGGTGTAGAGTTTTGCAGACCCGGCTATGTTTCTCGCTTGGTACCATCCCACAACCTGTGTTGACACAGGGTCGCCCGCAGCCATTTGTGGTGGAAATCCAGAGATCAACCCACAACCCTCTTCGGGAAGGCACCCAATAACGTGTGCCAACATCTGGGCATATAGCGCTCGGGGGACCTTTAGCATCTAACCATCACCAATTCAGACTCTAGCAACTAGAACGTGCGGCCGATAGTGTAGTGTCCGACCATGCCCAAGAGACCTACCCCAACTCATACCACGACCAGGGGGGGGTCGGCGCGCCCCAAGACTTCTGGCGGGTCAAAAGGGCCAGGATCTCGGTCAAAGGGGACCCCCCAAGGTTCTCAGGGCAAAAGTCGACCTCTAGCCATGAACCGCCGGGCCCGCCACAACTTCGAAATTTTAGAGACCTTTGAGTGCGGAATGGTACTAAAGGGCAGTGAGATCAAATCCATTAGAGCCGGGAAGATCCAGCTTCGAGAGGCATACGTCAGAATTGACCGCGGGGAGGCCTGGCTGGTGGGTGCCCATATCTCTCCCTATGAGTACGCCAGGGGGACCTTCGAGGGACACTCGCCGACCCGTAGTCGCAAGCTCTTGATGCACCGACGAGAGATAGATCAACTGGCCGGTAAGGTGGCTGAGAAATCACTCACCGTTGTCCCCTTGGCCGTCTACCTACTTGGTGGCCGGGCAAAACTAGAGATCGGGCTGGCTAGAGGCAGGGCCCTTTACGACAAGCGCAGAGAGTTGGCTCGAAAGGACGCAGAACGTGAGATGGCTAGGGCGATTGCCCAGACCCGTCGCGGCTAGTCCTGATGCTGACCAGCACCGCACGTCTAAGGCGCGTCTAACGGGGCCGTTGGGCAGGACGTTGGGGTCGATCAGCCCTCAGGTCAAGGCTGGCATCTTTGGGCTCACCGCCCAGTGAGGCAACACTGATTGAGCCCACAGCTAAAAGTGCGATGACCATGACGATCAAGAGGGGTTTGAGACCAATCTGGCCCACCAGCAGAGTCGTCTGGGCCTTTATCTTGGTACTCCCAAAGACCAGTTTGAGACCTGGAATGGCCTTTCTAAGTTCAATAGCCCCTACAATCCCAGCAGCAATAGAAAATGCCAGAGAGATAAGTCCAGTTGACGCAGGTGTTGTGGACCTAAAGAAGTTTATGAAAAAACCAGCAACTGATGTTGCTATTCCAGCAAGCAGGAGTAGCAGGAACGCACCAGCAACGTCATGGGTAATCCTGTAGTTGATGCCACTCGAATCGGTGTAGGGGATCAGGGTAACTATTACCTCGAAGATGCCCCCGGCAACTACACCAAAACAGATTCTTGCTGCCCTATAAAAGCTATTAGAGGCCGCATTGGCGCTTTTAGTTCGTTTCCGGGCCATCGGGCAATCTTAGCCACGCCAGACCTTTTTGCGGTACTTTTTTCCAAACTTATCCACTACCTCTCGGTTTTTACTAGGAAAATCAGGCTTTACATGGTAGGATAAAGGTGACTTAACTCAGAGATGACGAGTCGAAATCATGGGGGTGAAAGGCTTCGACTTCGGTGTCGAGATGGGAGAAGCGAGCCGTGGTTGCCGGAGTCCACGTAAAAGAGCCGACATTAAAATAAACGCCGAGCCTCAGCTCGCACTCGCTGCCTAAAGTGTAGCGACGCCTACCTGGCCTAGGTTCCACGGGTCAGAACCAGGTGTCATATTAGTGGAACTTAGGTTCCGAGGCCCTCCTACCGCCTCGGTGCTGGAATTTCTTTGGTGGGATACGGACCATTGCGTGTGCCAACAGGCGATCTGTTCCGGAAGCTTCCTGTTGGCTGCGCTCGGAGAATTACCATTGCAGTGCCGAAGGACGCGGGTTCAATTCCCGCCACCTCCACCCTGGCGGGCTCAGATTGCCGTGATTGTTACATCCGGCAATCACTAACTCCAGCCCAAAAACGTAATTTTTTCTAGGAAATCCAACATTAGGGCTCAAAAAGTGGCAAGAATAGACCGTTCCCTACAAAATCAAAAAAGGAGTAGAAAAAATAATGAATAGAAAGGAACTGGTCCGGGCGGTCGCTGCCCACACTGGCCAAGAAGTAAAGGTCGTTGACGCGATCCTGGCTGGAACAAACGAGGTAATTACGTCAGTCGTATCGCAAGGCGAGGTTATTACTATTCCGGGGTTTGCAAAGTACGCCAAGATTGAAAGGCAAGCCAGAATGGGCCGTAACCCGGCTACTGGTGAGCAGATCAAGATCAAGGCCTCCAAGCGAGCTCGTATTACGCCCCTGAAGGCCTTCAAGGATTCAGTAATGAACCCTTCACAAGCTCCTAAGCTTGCAAGAGGTGTCTGGCCTACAGATCCTGCCTTGTTAGTAAAGAAAGCAGCAGCCCCAACCGTTGCCAAGGCACCCTCCAAGAAGGCTGTGGCAAAGAAGTCTCCTGCCAAGAAAACTACTGCAAAGAAGGCTCCTGCGAAGAAGGCCGTAGCAAAGAAAGCTCCTGCGAAGAAGGCCGTAGCAAAGAAAGCCCCTGCGAAGAAGGCCGTAGCAAAGAAAGCCCCTGCCAAGAAAACTACTGCAAAGAAGGCTCCAGCGAAGAAGACGTCTAGACGCTAGAACTGCAGTCTGACTAAACAATCCCCGGCCAAGATGAGTCGGTAGGCAACAAGTTGTTCACATTGGCCTACCTATCTAGCTTGTCCGGGGATTTTGCATTGTTAGGCCATCAGCACTCTCCGAAGGGACTGGCGGTTCCAGTCGTCAGGGGAATGGGAGTTCGGGCCGTAGGTCCGACGTCCCAGTGGAATGTCACAGCTCTCCCGTAGAAAGAAGCTTGCGGCTACAGTCGTCAGAAAAGTCACACTTTCTTAGAGCCAGGTCATAATCGACTCATAATGCGGGTGGATAACTTCTCAACCCCGACAAAGAGTCCTATAATGGTTGAGAAGCAATAGGCTGGTGAAAACCCAGGCTTGAAGGAGAGAAATACATGCCAGGTCAGACACAACGGGGTTCCCGTACCGCACAGAAGAACTTTTCGCGCCTTGCTAACACACAGGAATTCCGGGTTTCGCGCATAAGCGCCGACGGGGCCGGTTTTGGAGGAGGCGCTGGGAGGATTGGCAGGACCGTGCCATACCCGGGTGGACCCTACTCAATGGCATCCGAAGATGTGTTTTCAGCAACCGGCGCCTACGACAAGGTGTTGTTGTTGAGCCTAATCACCTTGGCAAGTGCGGTGGTGAGTTTTCTACTGAAGCTCCCGGCCGGGATAATCTTGATAACCGCCCTGGGGGCGATGGTTGCGGCAATCGTGACGAACTTCCGACCAACCATGGCTGCTACTACGGCCCCGATATATGCTCTCCTGCAAGGTGTAACTCTAGGTGTACTGTCTTGGTGGAGCGCTCAAAATGGGCTTGGGGCTGTTGGGATGGCCCTCATGGGTACCCTGGGGATCTACTTCGGAGTTTCATTTCTCTATAGAACCGGCTGGGTTCGGGTAACCCAGAACTTTACCCGGGTCACCTTGGTAATTGTATCGGGAACCATGTTCGCGGTTTTTGGGTACTTTCTCCTGAGTTTGTTCAATTTCCCAGTTCTCTCTGGGGCAAATTCGCACATTGGCACCTTCTTGATCTTCGGGGTCCTATATCTGGTTTCCGGAATCATGACCCTGTTTACCGACTTTGCCTATATCGACCAGGCGGCCAACTCACGGCAGTTCAACCGGCATGGAGAGTGGTACGCGGCCCTTTCGGTTCTAATCTCACTAGTTATGATCTTCCTTGGTCTCCTGCGCATATTTGGAGCCATGGGTGGTGGCGGTGGAGGGTCGCGACGCTAGCCTGAGCCCAATGTGGCAATTGCCACTAGCCGGGCTAGATGGGTTCAACCTCCCAGGTCTGCCCGACAGACCAGTTGGCCGTAGTGATCAAAATTACAAGTAAGATAAAGGTAATTAGGTGAACTGACGAGCACCACAGACAGATCTTGTGGACCTCGAAGGCCTCGACCGAGATCAGGTAGATCACAAAGCCCATTCCGGTAATTGTTCCGGCAAAACGCAATAACCCTATGACTCGGCCCAGTTGACTTGGGTTATATCCACTTAGCTGCGGGCTGGAGCAGTTCCAGGCCCACGGTGAGCAAAAGACGGCCATTGCCACAAACCAGATCAGGCCATATAGGGCCACGGGAAGGCCAAATATTACCGACTGAGGACTGGTAATTACCGCGACACAGTCGATCGCCCCTGTGGCTGGACATGAGACGCCAATGGCCGTGTCGTAGTGGACGATGGTCAGATAGACCGATATCCCAACGCCCACAAGAGCCAAAATAAAGGTTATCGGCCCCTGCCAGGGTACCTTCCATCTAATCACTTAGGTGCTCCAAGCTAGATCTTATCCAGCGGCCCCGGGGGTTGAGTTTGAGCCACTCGAAGGCTTGTTGGCCTCGATCTTTGAGATGGCCTGACGAATGACGGTTGCGTTACAAATAGAGCCCGGTTGGTCCCCAGTTGCGACACAGATCGCTGCGGTGAGGACATTTGCGTCAGCATCAATGGCACTTCCGACGTTAGTCCCAGGAACCTCCATCTGCCCGGCGATGTTGTCGTAGGTTAGCCCTTGGAGGAGTTGGGGGCTGTAACCCGAGCCCGACTGGATAAACCTATTGCCAAAGTCGATAAAGGGGATAGCTCCTGAAGAGCCCTGGACATAGGGGGCAGTATCAAACTTGTTTATTAGAGCATTCTGGGCCTTGGTGGGACTTTGAAGAGGCTGGTTGGTATTTGTCTCAAGCTCAACCGAGGTAAAGGTTAGATACTGGCTGGTATATGACGACTTGTAGAAACTAAAGGTAGGCGTAGATGGATATACGTCAGTCGCACTAGAGGTCGTCCTTCCCAGATTGGAAAACTTCCCAAACCGACTAAGGGCTAACACCAGGGGCCACCTCTCAGCAGCACAGTACGGACAGTATTCAGCACCAATGTAAAGAACCTCTGGTTTGCCGCCTTGAGTGAGTGGAGTCTGCTTGCCGAGTGATACCGGGAGGTTGTTCACCGACGACGAATCCAGACCGGCCTTAGACAAGGTGGAACTAGACACTCCAGTTGTCACGGCGTTCACAACGGACGGGGCCATTGCTCCAGTGCTGCCGGTGGTTCCGCTCCCTTGTTGGGTAGCTACCACCACGATTACCACGACCGCAATCACGACTAACCCAACAACCCCCCAGAGCCAACCGGGGGCAGATGACTTGTAGCCCCCTGAGCGATTATTACCCCGATTTGAGCCTCCTCCCCGTGACGAACCGGTATTCTTTCCCCGATTTGAAGCAGCGCGATTATTCCCAGCCAATTTTGTCATGTACCTTTCTTTTTCCCAGGTTAGAACTAGAACGTGAGGCCCCTAGTCTAGCTAAGATCTAGTTCAAGCTCGCATCACTCTAGCCCAAATGTGGCCAAGAATAGAAAAACACGATCACTTTGGGATGAACTAGGATTTTGCTGTGAGCAATCATAAAGTTATTGGCCTACAGAAGGAGATTTCGTGGAAATAGGGTCGTTGGCCCTTGAAATTGCCGTTCTCGGGACAACCAGGTTCACTGCGGTAAAGAGCGACCAAGACGCTCAGCGTGTAGGACCCGTCGAGTTCTCGGTCACTTCAGAGCCTCTAGGCACGGGTTGCTTATATCGGGTATCGGTAACCAATACATCGAGGTCACCGGTGCCAATCAGGCGAGCTGGTTTGGGTCTTTTAGACCAACCTAAATTTGTCTTAGAGTCCGGGTACCAGTCCTGGTCGCCCGTACGCCGGTGCTCTCCTCAAGACGTTCGACCCTCCAGGCGAATACACCCACTCATGGCTACCGGGTGCTATCACGCAAACCACTTGGGAGCTGGACGGACTTTGGCAAGTGACCAAGTTGCCCTCTGGGAAAACGAGGTCGGTCAAGGTGGTGTCTGTTGTTTTTTGGACACTCAAGTTCACCTGTCGACTATTGAGGTATCCAGCCCTGACAGTCCAACCGATCCCTCCGTGTGGGCTTGGGCCCTACTTGATCGACTAGTGGTTGACCCAGGTCAACGAATTCAACTCGACCCACTTTGGATAGCACAAGGTGACTCCGGGACCATCTATAGTGAGGCAGCCACGCACTGGGGAGCGGTGTCTCACGCGCGAGTTTCTAAGCCAAGTCCTGCTAGCCCCCGGGCTCCTGGGTGGTGTTCGTGGTATCAGTACTGGTGGAAGATTGCCCCCGACCAGATCCGTCACAACCTTGCGATTGCCCGTGATCACTCCTTTGGATTGTTCGTCTTAGACGACGGATATCAGGCCCAGGTGGGTGATTGGTTGGCTCCCAATGAACGCTGGTCTAAATCGGGGTCACAGATTGGCGACATTGCCCAAGACATCGCCGAGGCGTCCATGATGGCCGGGATATGGACAGCACCTTTCTTGGCTGGGAGAAAATCACAAATTGCCCGCGAACATCCCGAGTGGTTGGTGCGGGCCACCCGCGGGGCATATCCAAGGGCGATGGTTTACAACCCGGTGAGCTGGGGAGGAATGGTATATGGGCTTGACACAACCCAGAACGCTGTAGTCGATTTTCTGATTGAAACCTTTTCGCGATTGAAGGAACTGGGATATAGCTATCACAAGATTGACTTTTGCTATGCAGCCACTATGCCTGGGCGAAGACACCAAGATGGAAAAATGACCCGGGCCCAGGGACTCAGGCGTGGCCTAGATGCCGTGCGTCAGGGGATTGGCGACGACGGCTTCTTGCTCGGGTGTGGTTGCCCGTTTGGTCCCGCAGTCGGGGTTGTAGATGCCATGAGGGTATCACCTGACGTGAGTCCCTGGTGGAATCCAACGGCCCTCAAGTGGCCTGCGTACCCGGACTCGGCACCGGCCGCACTCAACTCGGTCCGGGCCTCGGTTCTGCGGTCCCCTTTCCACCGTAGACTCTTTATAAACGACCCCGACTGTGTATTACTGCGTCCAACTAAGACCCGTCTGAGTGAGGTCCATAGGCGCACCTTACACGACATGGCCGCCGGGACGGGAGGATTTATGGTGTACTCCGACGACCTAGGGCTATATGGTCGGGGTGAATGGGATCAGATTGAATCAGTGGCCAAACTGGCACACAATACAGACACACCTTTAGACCTTCGTGATCCGTTTTCTAAGACTCTCAGGGTGGATTCATCTGGATCGACCCTTGAGATCGCCTGGAAAGAGTCCAAAGGAAGTCCTCTGAGCGGGTTGGGGTGGCGACTACAGTCGGGAGGTCCTCAATCCCATCTTCAAAACCAGCCCGGAGAATCGAGGGATGCCAATCTTCCCTGGTCTAATCTCACCGGCCGTCGGGACTAGCCGTTGCCGATGCCCACAAAGCTTGATTGACCCGACGAAGGAGCACCTGCCCCCCAAAACCTGGCATCGCCAAATGAGAAGACTCCCCCATCTGAGGCCACCAGCCAGTAGCCCTGGCCGTCTTGGGTCGTGGCCATCCCCACGATTGGGGCCACGAGATCGAGATTGCCCGCTGAACCATAAAATCCGGCATCGCCAAATGAGAAGACTCCCCCGTCTGAGGCCACCAGCCAGTAGCCCTGGCCGTCTTGGGTCGTGGCCATCCCCACGATTGGGGCCGTCAACTTTACATTAGCCAACGAGCCAAAATTTTGTGCCGTCCCAACTGTTGTTATGGATCCCGACGCAGTTACAAGCCAAGCCCCGTCTTGGGTGGGATCGATCTCGCCGGTAACGCAACTATTATAAGCCATCCCGGGTGCCGGCTCAGGAGGTCCTGACAAAATGGGTGGTGCCTCACCGAAGGGCGTTAGGCTACAAGATGAACTAAACAAATAGTATCCCAAAGAGTTAGGTGGGCTAAGTGGAGATTGGGGGCTCGACGGGATAGATGCCTGGCTCTCCCCACTGGTGTTGGAAGCCGTAACACTAAACACGTAGGAATTAGACGGGTCTAGGGCTGAAAATATGACGTCCTGCGTTCCGGCCGGGATTGTCTTGGTCGCCCCCCCGGGGCTCATTGAGACCGTGTAAAATTCAATTGGAGATCCTCCTGTTTCTACCGGTACGTTCCACCGGACAGTCAGGCTCCGGTAGCCTGGCTCGACAGTAACCCCAGTGGGTACACTTGGGGGTCCCTGGCTTGAGACAATCCCGGTAACCTTCACCAGTGACCCCACCGCGTCGTCAAATCCAAAGGCGTTAGATAAATAGTGCTGGGCTATATATAAATTTCCCGACTTACCAAATGCAATCGAGCTTGGACTTGCCAGGGAAGACTTGAGGGAATTCGCTCCGTCGGTCCCAAACCCTACTTGGCCGTCTCCGGCCACATTGATAAGTGTTCCAGAGTCCAGCTGTAATGATCGTACTAGATTATTTCCCGAGTCGGCGATCCAGAGGTTGTTTGAGGAATCAAGTACCACTGAGGTTGGCGAGTTTAGCTCTGTCGACACACCGGGTCCACCTGTAACGCCATCCCCCCGGTAACCGGTTCCGGCAATCGTGTATGCGAACCCGGGCTTCATGACGGTCCCGTAAGATGTCTGGCTAATCGTCGACACCTCCACGACCGCGTTGTTAGCACTATCGGCAATGAAGAGATCTGAGTTTGCATCAAAGCACATCCCGGCTGGCTTGTTGAGTTCAGCTCCACTCAATGGCTCAGGGCCGGGCAAGTACCCGGCACTGCCGGTCCCTATTGCCCGGTATATATGTCCCTCTTGCATCGGGTTTGAGGACTGATACACCGTTGCATTCTGGGCGGCTATTTCTACCACTGAGGCCGTACCGTCCTCTGAGACGTACAGGTTTCCTTGTGGGTCAACAGTTACGCCATTGGGAAACAGGAGACCACTTTGGGTTGCTAGAGCCCCGTTCGTACTAGCTACGTCTTGGCCGTCACCGGCTACTGTATATATGTCTCCAGCGGTCATGTCTATCCCAAATTGGGCATGAGTGGTTGCTGAGATCTCCCTAACCCGAGAGTTCCCCGAGTCAACAAAGAAAACGTCTCCCAGGCTATCGGTAGCAATCCCCAGGGGGGAATTTAGGATTGAACTAATTGCGGGGCCTCCGTCGCCGCGGAATCCACCTGCCTGATAGATTCCGCCTACACCAAACCCATTGCCCGCAATCGTGTAGATAGAGCCAGCCACCATGAACTGGCCAAAGTAAGTACCAGAAACCTTGGGAATCTCATCAATAGTGTTATTGGTCTCGTCAGACAAAAACACGTCACCAGATTGGTCAATAGCGATGTTGGCCACAAGGCCGATCTGACTTTGTTGTGCGGTCACTCCATCCACAGAGTATGAGAACGTCCCGTTGCCAACTACGGTTGAAACCAGGCCCGAGAGTCCAGAGTACTCAACCACGGTAGTTGAATCAGAAATATACACGTCCCCGTTGGGCCCAGTTGCAAGGCCTGTTGGATAGGCCAACTTCGTGGAACTCAAGGTCGTCCCGTTGGGAGAATATCCAGCCTGTCCGGTCCCGGCAAAATTGGTAATTATCCCGGTAGTGTCGCTTACTTGCCTTACTAGTTCATTGTAGTAGTCAGTTATTAGAAGGGTGCCGCTGGGCAGTTGGGTAACGCCAACCGGGTCCCGGAGTGTTGAACTAGGTCCCTCGCAACCGTTCCCGAGTGCATCTTGGGATCCCGTGCAGTTAGTTCCCCCGCCTGCCACCGTGTAGATATCACCCGCAGCCATCTGAATGCCAAAGTACTGCTTAGTGCTAGCCGATATAACCCGAACAGGCCCGTTATTTTGACCGAAGTCTTGAGTGATAAATACGTCCCCGTAAGAATCCACGTAGATCCCCTGAGGAGATCCTACCTCGGCATCCAAAGCCCCCTGACTGTCTCCTGAGTACCCAGACGAACCTCCAAGCCCGTTACCAGCAATTGTGTATATGTATCCAGTACTCATGTCAACCCCAAACTGGCTATGTGGGGTTGCGGAAATCTCTCTGACCCGATTGTTTGAGGTATCTGCAAATAAGACGTCCCCGTTGGAATCTAAAGCCAGTCCTTGTGGGACCCCGATTTGAGCATCGATAGCAGGTCCCGAATCACCCGAAAAGCCTGCACTACCAGTTCCCCCAATAGTGTAGATGTAACCCGCCTTCATTGAAATACCAAAGTTGACTGAATCGTGAGAAGCAATCTCTCGGATCCGGTAGTTGGACTGATCGGCAAAGATCACGTCCCCAAGGGCATCTACAGCAATCCCAGCCGGTTGATTTACTTCGGCCTGATTTGCCGGGGCCCCGTCGCCGGAGTAGCCCCCAAAACCAGTACCAGCAATAGTGGTCTCTTCACCGGTCGTCATGTCAACTTCACGGATGGCATTGTTGGTCAAGTCAGATAAGTACAATTTTCCCGCTTGATAGGCAACATAGTACGGGCTCTGGGCGAGATTCAGGGCGCTACCTGACCCGGCTCCGCCAATAAACGTGGTGGTCACAAAGTTACTAGTTGAGCCTCCAAGGCCATTATGCAACCCAGTCAGCTCACTCGCTCCCGCTGGCACTCCTTCGACACAGCCCACCAGACAACAGCTCATAGCTATAAGGATTACGACAAGTTTGCTAGGACGATGAATCAAATTCACCCATACAATCTACCCGATGCTCTTATGACTTGGCCTCAACTACTGGTCGTAGCGACGTCTCGGGCTATTTCAGTTTTGATCTAGATATCTGGCATTTTATCTGGAATTGAGGTACAAAGTTGTGTGGCAAAGTGGCCTTCAAGATCATCCCATAATAAGTCTCAATTAGGCCACATCCATGTCTCAACCTGGCCGATGTGGGTACTGGGGATGGTCATCGGGATTGACACGACCGACCAGTCCATCGTTCGAGGAATTGTTCCCCAGCTAAAGGGAGCTTTTCATGTTGGCGACTTTGACATTGGGATTCTTCTATCTGCCTTTGTGGTGGTAAACGGGATAGTCACTCTACCCGCGGGATATCTGGCCGATCGGTGGAGGAGAAGTCGAACGATCGGGACAACCGTAGTGGGTTGGTCGATTATCTCAGCCCTGGGGGCCGCGGCTTTCACGTTCCCTGTCCTGATCGTCATTAGGGGGCTACTGGGATTTGGTGAGGGGGTAACTGAGCCGTCTGCCAACAGTCTACTAGCCGACTACTATCAACTGGAAGAACGAGGCAGGGCCTTTTCAATTCAGCAGTGTCTGTTTTTCTTAGGCTATGGACTAGGTGTAGCGCTGGGTGGTGCTATCGCCCAACACTTTGGCTGGCGAATGGCGTTTCTAGTTTCAGCTATCCCAGGTCTCGCAATAGCCGGTCTGGCCTGGAACCTACGTGAGCCCTCAAGGGGCGAGGCCGACATAAGTCGTGTGTCCTCCCAGAGTGACCTAGAACCCGCCAAGCTCGACACTCATTCTAGCATTAATCACAAAACACCTCTATTTGCTGGTGGTTTTGGCAAGTTTTTTAAAGACATGTTAGTAGGACTGAAGGACGATCTGGCCACGATAATTACTATTCCAACAATGCGCTATGCACTAATTGGCGTATCTGCACTATTGTTCACGGTAACCGCCGTCGGGTCTTGGCTGCCCGAGTTTTATGAGAGACAACTTCACGTTTCTCAAAGTCATGCCAATATTTACTTTGCTATCTTGGTCGCACTAGGGGGAATTCCCGGAGTTCTAGTGGGGGGTTATCTGGCCGACAAGTGGGCTCATAAGATAAAAGGGGCCCGAATGGCAATACCGGCATGGTGTCTGTTGATTTCAACTACCCTATTTATGGGCTCGTATGTGATGCGGTCCTTTTGGCCTTCCTATTTGTTGCAGTTCTTCGCATTCTTTACAGCGACTTTATCGATTCCCTCGCTTCGGGCAGGGCTTTCTGACGCCGTGCCCGCTAACCTGAGAGGGGCAGGCTTTGGAGCGTTCAACCTGGTTTCGGTCATCTTTGGTGGAGCCGTGGCACCGGTTGCTGTGTCGTTCTTTTCCCAGCACTTTGGGAACGACCTGAGAACGGCGTTCTTAATAACAACTCCTCCGGTTTACGTTGGAGCCTTTTTGTTATTGGCGGCGCGAAAACATATAGACCAGGATGCGGCCAAGATATTTGAGAAGGTACTCCAGGCCATCCAGGCCCAAAAGACCACTTGACAGATGTTACCGAAACTATTACTGTCGGTAACGTGACTTCTCTAATTGTCGAAGCCAACAGCCTCATTGGCATCCAATCCCAGACTTTTTTTGGCTGTGCCCCAACGCCGATTCCCCTGACGATCAAGCCAGGGGTCCCCGCGGGGTGTTTTGATGAGAAAGGTTGAGTTTTCCCCGAAAATGACAGGCACACAAGAAACCACTCCAACCATTTCGGGACCGCTACAAAGTCAATCAAGAGCTCATTCAAAGGGGGGCTCGCGTAGACGGGCAGCCCCTCCCCGCCATCAAGAAGATCGAATCCTCAAATACCTAGAGGCCACTTTCGCGATTATCCGTGAACGTGGGCCACAGGTGTCTATGGAGGAGATCGCCAGGTCATGTGGGGTTACCAAGCCAATCTTATATCGCCACTTCGGCGACAAGGACGGCCTGATCCAGGCCCTCTCCGACCAGTTCGCACAGGATATGTTCAACGAGATGGATAACGCCCTAAATGCCCAACTAGGGCCCCGTGAGCTACTCGAGACCACTATCGACACATATCTTCGCCTGCTTGAACGTGACCCGGAGATCTACCAGTTCGTGACCCAGAGGTCAACGGGACCCAGCGACCTACCCATCCCGAACGTCATTGGCAACTTTCAACGAGAGGTCGGCCGAAGGGTTGCCCTGGTCATGGGGGAAAAGATGAGAGAGTTCTCAATGGACTCAGGGGGCGTTGAGCCCCTCGCTCAGGGAATTGTCGGGATGGTGCATTCGGCTGGCGACTGGTGGATAGAGCGCAAGTCAATGCCCAGGTCACGGCTGGTTACCTATATCTCGGGCCTGCTCTGGAATGGCCTACTGGGGCTTGCGGCTACCCCTGGGGCTTCCCAGGGAGCAAAACAGGCCCACTTAGAGACCAAGTCCTTCCAGTAATCCCTGCCTGGTGCCCCTCCACTTTGGGCACCCGGGCCAAATTTTTCGTGTAGGTCTGAAAATCGCGCTACCTTCAATAGCGTGGCCTACTCCGACCAAGACATAACCCTTGTCAGACAGAGCACTGACATTGTGGCCTTGATTGGGGAACATATAAGTCTCAAGAAGACTGGAAGACGATGGGTAGGAGTCTGCCCATTTCATGACGAGAAGACACCCTCATTTAGCGTGAACGCTGAAGAGGGTCTCTACTACTGCTTTGGGTGTCACGCTTCAGGTGATGCAATCACCTTTATCCGCCAGATTGAGCACCTAGATTTTACCCAGGCCGTTCAACGCCTTGCGGAAAAGGCCCACGTGACCATCGAGGACGTCTCCCCCCAAGGAGCCTCAAAGAACCTCGAAAAGCGAGCCGAGATGCTTTCCGCCTTAGAGCGTGCCTGTATCTTCTACCACGACCAGCTTCTCAAGAGTCCCGAGGCTAAAGTGGCCCGTGAATATTTAGAGTCCAGGAAAATTGATCAGTCCATGATTGAAAGATTTCGTTTAGGATTTTCCCCGGTTAGTTGGGACGGGCTTGAAAAAGCCCTAAAGCTCGATAGAAAGATTCTCGTGTCCAGTGGACTTGGTTTTATCAATCGCCGTGGAAACTTTCAGGATTCCATGATGGGTAGATTGATATTTCCCATCTGCGATTCCTCTGGAAAGGTAATCGCATTTGGTGGACGCATTATTCCGGGTCTAGACAACCAACATGTCGACTCGGGGGCTAAATACAAGAACTCGATAGAGACTTCACTTTACTCCAAGAAACGTACCCTATTCGGTCTTGATCTGGCTAAGAGGGACATAGCTCAACGAAACGAGATCGTCGTGTGTGAGGGGTACACCGATGTAATCGCCCTGGCCTCTTGTGGCATTGAGCGGGCCGTGGCTACATGTGGAACAGCCCTGGGCGAAGAACATGTCTCAGTCCTAAGACGCTTTGCCCCTAAAATTATCTTTGCGTTCGACTCAGACAGCGCTGGAGCCCAAGCAACCGAGAGAGTCTACGAGTGGGAACAGCGCTTCAAGTTAGACGTGTACGTGGCCCAACTGCCCCTCGGTCAAGATCCGGGCTCACTTGCTCAGAGCGACCCAGAATCTTTGCGGGATGCCATCGATAACGCCGTTCCCTTCTTGGGATTTTTGGTTGGAAGGTTCCTATCACGCAGCAATCTAAAGACCATTGAGGGACGCACCAAAGCGTTCCAAGAGATAGTCCCGATAATCGCCCGTCATCCAAGTGACATGGTTAGGGATCAGTACCTGGCCATGGTTGCAGAACAGACCGGCTTACACCTAGATAGAGCCCGTGAAGCCCTCAAGGAACAGATACGCAAGCAGAAATCCTTCAACTCTCGACCAGCAAATGTAGCTCCGTTGGATTCCCGACGATCTGTCGAGCCCTCAAAAAGTACCCGATCAAGTCATGATGTCTCGACCACGACAAAAGACTCACACGAACACTCGGCAGTCGGAAAAACTATACCCAATAGTCCTGATGTGACCTCAAGCGATCTCCCTCAACCGGCCTCCCAAGACGCCTGGCACGAACCTTCCCAAGATGGTGCAGCGCCGAGTCACCTTATGCCCAACAAGACCCCAAAGGAACTCAGGCTTGAAGACGAGGCCCTCTGTTTGCTAATTGAAGGAGATACTGTCTTGAGGACCAACCTGGTGGCTCCCCTCTTTGATTCTCCTCTTCACCGATCCGTCTTTGAAATCCTGGTCTCGGTGGACTTTGAGGTGAATCGGGCCATGGATTTAGCAGATGACTTGGCGGGGCAACTTATCTCACGACTCGCCACCAAGGAGTCTTCTGCACAAAGTCACGAGGTTTGGCGAAGGCTAGTTGAACAGGCCTCTGTGCGCTCGATGGAAGCACTTGACAAGGAAATAGCCAGAAATCCAGCTAGATTTTCCGAGCTTGAACCCTTGAAACTTGCCATAAAGCGTGCCCTTTCAGACCTTAGGGACCTTAAAAACATTGATTCATCCAATCAGGCAGCCGATTCGCTGTTAGGATGGATCATCGAACATGATAGTGGCGAGATGTTTGTAATTTGAGCAGATCACTTACCCCTCCGGCATCTCAATCAGGCATTTCAAAGAAGAGCAATGCGGTTAAACCCCTTGTTCAGGAGAGCTTTTCTCAGATTTCCCCGGGTGAACTAAAGAGGCTTAGGACCCTGGGAAAAAAGACCGGGAAGATCACCCCAGACGACCTCATGACCGCTCTAAAGCATATTGAGCTGACCCCTGACTTTCTGAAGGATGTGTTCGACTGGGCTGCCTCGGAGGGCATTGAACTTATAGACGACCACGAAGATCTACTCAGCGAAGACCACAGCGAGTTTGTCGACGACCACGTTGAAGAACCCGATGAGCAAGAAAACAAGGGCGAGCTCGGTATTTCACCCAAGGTGGCACCAAAAGCTAAGTCTCGGGATAAGTCTGAGAAATCAACTTCTAAGCAATCTGCCAGTTCAGTTTCGAAAACAAAGACCAGTACTCAAGTCGATGCCGACAGAACTTTGTACTCTCAAGATGCCGTTCAGTCATATTTAAAAGAGATAGGCAAAGTACCCCTGTTGACGGGACCCCAGGAGGTGGAACTGGCCAAGAGAATAGAACAGGCGATCAAAGCGGCCGAGATGATTGCTGGCTTGGAAGACAAGTACTCTCCAAATCTCGTCCCAGCACAAGAGCTCGTGGAACTGGAAGCTGAGATTGAATCTGGGTTTAGGGCGAAAAAGCAGCTCATTGAAGCTAATCTAAGACTAGTCGTCTCGATTGCAAAGCGTTACCGCAACCGCGGCATGGCCTTGTTGGACCTAATTCAAGAGGGAAATCTGGGCCTAATGAGGGCGGTTGACAAGTTCGACTATAACCGAGGATTTAAGTTTTCTACGTATGCCACTTGGTGGATTCGTCAGGCAATTACCCGAGCAATAGCCGATCAGGCAAGAACCATCAGGATCCCAGTTCACATGGTTGACGTGATCAACAAGATTACTAGGGTCCAAAGACAGATGGCCCAAGAAAGCGGGCAAGAACCAACTGTTGAAGAGATCGCCAAGAAAGTTGACCTACCACCGTCAAAGGTTCGTGAACTCCAAAGGGTTGCTCAAGACACCCTCTCGCTTGAACAACCGGTAGGTGAAACAGACGATTACATCTTGTCCGATACCATTGAAGACGAGGCCGCAATAGTCCCAGCAGACGCGGCAACCAGGAAACTCCTGGGCGAGGCCCTTGAAAAGACTCTCTCTCAACTGTCAGATCGAGAAAGAGAACTTCTCACGATGAGATTCGGTCTTGATGGTGGACGAATGCGAACCTTAGAAGAAGTTGGTAAGGCCCTCGGCGTGACTCGGGAACGAGTCCGTCAGATTGAAGCCAAGACCATTGCAAAGCTAAGAAATCCGCAGCGATCCAAACCTTTGAGGGACTACTTAGACGAAGGATAGTCGCGATCATGTATATTTGATCGCCAACAAGCGGGCTCAAGACACTCCCCGCGAATTGGTCCCCTCATGGTGTATAGTGAGTCTAGTAGTACCGTCTCAGGTTGGAATCAGACTTGAGGGTATCTGCGAGAAATACAATATTGCCTCCCCGATTTCCCCCAGGATCCTTAGTTGATGTTTTGGCTCTAGGCCTGGTCTGGGCCAGTTCTGACTCAGACTGTCGAAGGAGGTCACGTGACCGTTCTAGACCCAGACTTGCCAGTGCTTTGGTCTTGCCCATTGCAGACTTGAACGCACTCGACCCCGAAGCAGCCTTTACGACCTTGTTGAGTTGCTCATATCGCTCTCGGCCAGCCTTGGCCCCGATGTAATATCCCAGAGCCGCCCCTGCCACCAGTCCCGTGCGCAACTTCATGCCCACCATCGTCCCCCATAACACGGACTCGTGCAAGTGATTCTGGCGAAAAGTTATATTTCGGGTCCTCTAGATGCTAACCTGATGACTTATGCCTCGCTGGGCCAGCTTGCGGGAGTTCTCCCGAAAGTAGTTCCTGTGAGGAGACCTTCCGGGGTAGCTCAATCGGCAGAGCAAGCGGCTGTTAACCGTTAGGTTGAGAGTTCGAGTCTCTCCCCCGGAGCGTTTGGATTGGTCGGTCGGTTTGCCAGGCCTGGTTTAGGTTGTGGCAGATTCTTCGGCCTTTCCAATGCGGGCCCGTAGCTCAGCGGTTAGAGCGGAGGACTCATAATCCTTTGGTCGCAGGTTCGAATCCTGCCGGGCCCACCATGCCGGGCCCCTCAAAACATCCCGAGGGAACGTAGTAAGAAATGAACGGTGATAGAATGGCCATGTGAGTAAGAAATTCACGGGCACCGTAATAGGTTGAGTAATTTCTCGCAACCTAAAAGTTCTCCTCAAAAGAGAGGGGTGCGCAAAACACATGAAATAGTGCCTGGAGGGCGTGATCTACGTCACCTTGCAGGTTATTCAGTTCCTCTAACCGCTAGCTCTTTAGTTCTAGAGATCATCAATGACATCGAACTCAATCGTGCGCTGGCCCAATCTGAGTCTCAAGATCGTGTTGGAGGTGATGGGGTGTTGAGGTTGATTCGCCAGTTCGTCATGGACTTTGAGAGAGCCGGAAATAGGAAGGCTGACCTTTTGACCCAACGCCCACGACTTACGGGATTTAGGCATATTGATGCAATGGTGGCGGGACTGGTTGAGCACTTGGCATTTCACTCCGGGCTAAAAGTACCAGCTTGGACGCGCGAAGTAGAAAGATACACAAAACTTCCATGGTTTGGATTTCAGCTTGGATATGAACTAGTTCATGTTCATGCCATGTTGCGAGGTCCGATCAGCTTACGCAACCACGGAATTTTCATCGACTCCTCATCGTTCGTGAATATCTAAGGTGCCAAGATGAACCGATCAGAGATTATTTCTGCACTCAATGACATGTCAGATGAATTAGAAGAGTTGGGTGTCAAGTTGGACCTTTACATCATTGGAGGGGCCGTAATCGCGGTCAAGTACGACCCCTTTCGGGTGACCGATGACGTAGACTCAATGTTCAATCAGGAAGAGAAAGTTTTCAGAGCCGCTGACGCCGTAGCGCGCAAACGAGGGCTCCCTGCAGACTGGATAAACAGTTCAGCGTTCTCGCTCATGGACGAGAGTTGGCCCGACGGGTTGAAGCCCGGACAAATGGAAGAGGCTGTATTACTAGAATACTCTAACCTCACGGTTAGTTCGCCTAGCTCAAGGTACCTGTTCTTACTAAAGATGCTCTCCACGAGATCTGAAAAAGATTATACCGATCTAGGTATACTGTTCCCTCATACCGGATTTGCCGACTTCGACGAAGCTTTAGATGCAATGCGAGAGATCAAGCCAGATTACGGAACCTTTATTTGGCCAGAGGAACTAGAGAGTATGCGTCGTTCCGTTTCAGCAGCACAAAGAACGGCAGCTCGCACGACTCGCGTTGCTAGGAAACTATCAGTCCACAAAACAAAGGATGCACATACACATTCTCGTGATCTATGTAATAAGTGGATGCCAAGAGCTAAAAGGTCGTGCAGCTTGAGGACAGGCCATAAGGGTAACTGCAGGTAGTTCCACTCCACCTCTTTACTGACCCGGATGTGGTCACTGGTTACAAGATTGAGGTTGTTGCCCGCAGCCGGGATATCCACCATTTGAGTTCAGATAACTCCCGATTTGCACTAAGGCACTTTGAGAGTCGATCCCACTAATAGGCAAAGAATATAGTTCACTCTGGTTCTTGGAAACTACGAGATAGTTTGGATTGGTTGACATCCCGTAAACTGAAAAGTTTGAGTCTAAATTTGCAATCTGTACCTTGTTTTGTTGGCTCATGTCCCCGACAAGCAGGGACAAATGACCGTTCAGATACACCGACCAGAGCAATTTGTTACCGTTGTCAATTGGGTAATACACAGAACTACTGGTAGCTGAATTGTTCAAAATTGAAAACGTTTCCGCGTTTGCAATTGTTACTTCACCATTGGAGTATAGGTAGAAAGTATTACTTGCACTTTGCGGGTAAACGTTGAACACAAAGGAATCTGGTCCAACCAAGGTCATTGGAGAATACATATTATTTGTCGTCGTGGTAAAGATTGTTTGACTTGCCGACCCGTCGCTGTTTACGACGTTCAACGTGTTGGAATCATTGGCTTGAAGAACTTGACTACCACCATAGGAACTCACCTGGTAATAAATCTTGTTATTGGCCAAGATCCCTACATCCTGGATGGATTGATCGACGTAATCAGTATTTGAGACCCCTGAAGCCTGTGATGCGAAAAGAATCTTCGAAATATTTGTTGCCGGATTATAGGAAATAAGATCTGACCCACCTGATTGCCATAGGGGTATTGAACTATTGTAAATCTGAAAGATCAGATAGTCGTTGCTTGTCCAACCAACCACTGAATAGCTTGATGCCTTTGGATTGACCTCAACCGGATATGGGTTACTTCCCTCGAAGACATAAAGATGGGCCTGATTGCCATCCCTAATGGCCAAGAGGGCGAGATATTTTGAATCGTCTGATACGTAGAGTTGAGGAGTGCCTGTGAGTTCCTTGCCGGTGCCAGCGAGAACAACTTTGGAATCTGAACCGTCCAGGTTAGAACTCATCACATTGAGGGTTCCCGTAACGTCTGACATATAGTAAACGCTCCCAACTGGCACCATGGTAATAAGATTTGCCAACGAGAGCTGGCTGGTCACGGTAATTTGCGCTTGGGTACTTATGTATCCCGGTGCTGACACCGTGGCACTTTGAGTGTGTAGCTTTGCGGACAGAACTATTTGAGCTCGTCCGATCGGCGAGGACTGTGCCGAACTCTTCTCGGTAGAAATGACCGCTCCTGGAATCGGTTCGCCTCCAAGCTTGTTGGTAATTTCCACGGGAACAATGATGCCAGTTACCCTAAGCACAATCTTTGATCTTGAAGGCCCTGAAAGCCCTACCAAAATTGATCTGCTTGCAAAAGCAAAGTACTTCTTTGAAACCGTTACTTTGATATGACCCACTGGCACCTGAAACGAGGCTTTCCCAAACCTGTCCGAGTACGCGGTTCTAGTCCCAATAGTGATCTTGGCTCCAGCCAGGGGAACCGATCCGGCGGAACTCAAGACCTGGACTGAATAGCGGCGTGTCATAAAACTACCCAGGATCCCATAACGAGTGGCCGGGAGGGCCAGGATAACTACCAGAACAACAACAATTGCCCCGATACTAATAAGCACGAACTTTCTGGCCGAACCTCTTGGAGGCGCTATTTTGGGCTGGCTTGTATGAGCCGATTGAGCTGGGAGGACTGGTTCACCAGTTGCCTCTGTCGGGTTTAGGTTTAGACCGTATTCGTCTTTGTTTTCCATGCTATGTCTATGAGAAATTATAGCTTACTCTGCATCTTTTTACGCCTGAATTAGCAAGTGTACGGCGTATTGAAATCCTAGCTAGGCTTGGACTCACTGTGAACTTTGCCAATATGTCTCCAGAGGACTGGAAGGCTGCGGGACAATACCGTGACCTATGCGGGTATCAGATTTTTACCCTAGACACGCAAGATCATTCAAGCCCCCCAGAGGTGTCAGATGATCCCCCCTTGGTAGTTGTCCACGGATTTCCCACCTCCTCATTTGACTTCCACCTCATTTTGGACCGCCTGGTTACGGGGCGACGAGTTGTACTCCTAGATCTTCTTGGTTTTGGACTATCTGAGAAGCCTGATATCGCCTATAGTTTGGGACTTCAAGCCGACATAGTAATTGCACTCGTCGACCTGCTAGGCCTCAAGACGATCGCGCTGTTGACCCATGACATGGGAGACAGTGTCGGCGGCGAACTACTTGCCCGCGTGCAGGCTGGGAAATTGAACATTGTAGTAGCAAAGCGCGTTATTACCAACGGGAGTATCTATATTGAGCTGGCCCATCTAACCGACGGGCAGAACTTCCTTCTCAGCCTGCCAGATTCGCTCCTCCCAGAGACCCTAGATCCGTCGATCTTCAACCTTGTACAGGCCTTAGAGGCCACCTTGAGCGCCAAGCACCGGGTTCTAAGAAAAGAACTCCAATACGCTCAGGACCTGATAGTTCACGCTCAAGGCTATAGAGTACTGCCGCGAACTATCCGCTACATTGAAGAGCGCCGGGCCAATCAGGAACGATTTACCGGGGCGATCGAGTCCGATCCATCTCCCCTGGTAATTATCTGGGGACAAGATGACCCAATTGCCGTAGTTGACATGGCTTACAACCTACACCTCAGGCTACAAGAGATATTTTCAAATGACCGGCCCGTCGCCGAGCAGTCCTATACTTCACAAGGTAGTCATCTGACCCACCCGGACTTGGCTGAACACTCTAGCCTCTACGTAATGGAGGACACGGGCCACTACCCGATGTTGGAAGACCCGGATAGGTTTGTGGAACTAGTCCTCCAAGGCCTAGCCCCTAGATCATAAAATTGGAATATACGAACATTCTTATAGAACATTCCTGGGGTAGTTGCTCACAATTTGTAACCGGTCCAACCCTTCACGCATTGTTGAACTCTGATACCATTTCCAACTATGCCTACCCGTATCTGCCAAAGAATTCATGATGTAATTGACTCTGCAAACCTGTTGTCACACCCCTTTTACGTTAGATGGGAAGAAGGAAACCTAGAAGAGGGCGAACTTGCAAGCTATGCCGAGCAGTATCGTTTTTTTGAGGCCTACCTTCCCAGAGTCCTAGAGGACATTATTGCAAAGCTCCCACCATGTGATGCCCGGTCGCTCCTAGAGCAAAACCTGGCGGATGAACTTGGGAACCCAGAGCCACATCTAGACATGTTTAATAAGTTTGCCCAGGCCGTTGGGGCAAGGTCCCAAGATGAAGTCATGACATCCCCGGCCATGAGAGACCTAATCGAGGTTTACGAGAATGCTGCAAGTTACGGACCGGCAAATGCACTTGGGGCGTTGTCTTACTATGAGATCCAGTCAGCAGACATTGCTCAGTCCAAGGCCAAAGGACTTCTAAATAACTACAACCTATCTGAGGTCGAAGTCGAGTTTTGGACCCACCATGCCGAGATTGAACGAGATCACGCAGAGTGGACGATACAAGCCATCGACAATGTCGTGTTCGATGACATGGAGAGTGCCACCATTGACTTTGCACAGCGGGCCAGCTCGGTCTGGTGGGAGTTCTTGGACGAACGTGAAGCCATGCGACCGGGAGCGGTGAGGGGCGCGGGCACCGTCCTTCAGGGCGGTGGTAGCCCCGTCGTCTAGTCCCGTTGCGGATGTAGTCCATCAACCCGGACTGTTGTGATCCTCGATATACCGCCTCAAGATGGACAACGGAGCCCCGCCAACCGACCCTGCGAAATAGGAGCCTGACCAGAGCTTGTTCGTCCGGTAGTAGTGCTTGGCGAGGTCGGGGAACTCCTTGCGCATGAGTCGGCTGGATACGCCTTTCAGTGAGTTGACCAGATGGGCTACGGGGACCTTCGGGGGGAAGTTGACGAGCAGGTGGACATGCTCACCCTCGCCGTTGAACTCAACTAGCTCACACTCGAAGTCGGCACACACTTCGTCGAAGATGGCTTCCAGGCGGCTCAGGTGAGAATCCCTGAACACCCGGTGCCGGTACTTTGTCACGAAAACCAAGTGGACGTGGAGTAAAAAAACACAGTGTCTACCGTGCCTAATATCACTGTGCTGTTGTCACAGACCAAGTCTATACTAGACCTGTGACCGTCAACGTACTTCGGTACCGCTACCGGGCTTACCCCACAGCAGGACAGAGTCGTGCCATCTCCCGCCTACTGGGCGGGTGCCGGGTGGCCTTCAACGATGCCCTGAACTATGCCCAGTCCAACTACGCCGCCGGGAACCACTATCCAGGGGCGAACGCCATACAAAAGGTGGTGCTGACCGAGGGTAAGAAGCGATCTGATCGAGCATGGATGAACGACCTCTGCGGGGTCGCTCTCATCCAGGCAGTACGGGACATGCACACCGGGTATCAGAACTTCTTCGCCTCGGTCACCGGCCACCGCAAGGGGAAGCTGGTTCGCCCACCGAAGTTCAAGTCAAGACATGATTCCCGCCAGTCAGCGAGGTTCACCCGTGCTGCACATTTCATGGTCACGCAAACCGGGGAACGGAAGGCGACCGTCCGGTTGACCGGCATTGGAGAACTGGCCTTCGTGTTGTCCAGGGCTCTACCGTCCGACCCATCGTCGGTGACTGTGATCCGGGAGGCCGACGGGCGGGTATACGTGTCCTTCGTCGTGAAGGTAACCGACCAACCAGCGGCTACGGCTGGTCGGATGTGTGGTATCGACCCTGGCCTGTCCACTTTTGCCGCCGTGTTGACCGTGGACACGAACACCGGAGAAGAACTGGACTCCAAGATCGAGACCCCGATGTTCTTGCGCCGCAAGGCCCGTGCGCTCGCCCGGTCCCAACGGTCACTATCCCGTAAGCAGAAGGGGTCGAAGAACCGCCAGAAGGCTCGGCAGCGGGTGGCTGTAGTGCATCGCAAGGTTCGAGAATCCAGACTCGACCACGCCCATAAGACCGCTGCCAAGATAGTTGCCACCCACGACGTCATTGCCATCGAGGACCTTGCCGTAAGTGGCATGGCCCGCACCAACCTCGCCAAGTCTGTACACGATCAGGCGATGGGGCAGTTCCTCCAGATCCTGGTGTCGCTCGCAGCTCGTCGTGGCCGGACGCTGGTGAAGGTAGGGCGGTTCTACCCATCAACGCAAATCTGCTCCGGCTGCAACAAAGTCACCGGACCAAAAGGTCAGTCCCAACTCCACGTCCGTACCTGGACGTGTGTCGAATGTGGTGTCACTCACGACCGTGACGTGAATGCCGCCCGTAACATCCTCTTCGAGGGGTTGCGCCTGCTCAATGAGCATCAGTCGGTCGCCGGTGGACAGCCGGAGACACTAAACGCCTCCCGCTCAGGCGGGCGCTCGCACCTTGCGGGCGGTGGAGACGGGGTCAGTCCAGCAGCGTTACCGCTGGCACCTGTCGATGAAGCAGGAAGGACCACGGGAGACCGGGACAAGGAGCTTGTGTTCGCATGAGTAACTTCCCCGACCGAGTGGACCTCGAATCCCCGTCCTTTAGGGCGGGGAGGTGTCAACGGTATCCTGGGAGGATATCGTTCTGGTTATCTCCTATCAACGGCGGAACGTGTTGAAGTAACCACCGACAGTGGGAAAAACTTGAGGGAGTTGGCTTCGGGTTGGAGGAGTAGATGGAGACGAGCCATTTAGAGAGTGGCTATATTGACGCATGCCTGTTCAGGGGTGCGATTACCTGGGTAATCTAGATAAGTATATGGTGCTTCAACAATTTGAACGCAGGTTGGAAAGCCTGGTTGAGGGCACGTTTGCCAAGGCCTTTCGTGGGGGACTTCAGCCCGTTGAGATCGGCAAGAAGATTGTACGCGAGATGGACCTCAGGAGGGCGGTCGGACTCAAACACGTTATTGCTCCAAACGTGTTCGAGGTCGTGATCTCCCCTAAAGACATGGAGCGATTTCAGACCTTCAAGGACTCACTTATCTTGGAGCTAAAGAGTGCGGTGCGCGAGCACGCCAAAGATGAGGGCTACTCTTTGGTTGGCCCTATTGAGGTCTTCCTTGAAGAGGAACCCAACTTGAAGCCGGGAGTCTTTATGCTCGGGGCCGAGGTTCGAGAACAAGACAACCCGTGGTACGGGGTCCTTCTCTTTGAGGACGGAACCGAGATCCCAATTGCCGAGGGGACCATTACCATAGGTCGCCTGGCCAGTTGTGACGTGGTCTACTCTGATCCAAGCGTGAGTCGCAAGCACGCCGAGATTAGTTGTCTCGATGACCAGGTGGTAATAGTTGATCTAGACTCGACCAACGGGACCAAGGTAAATGGAACCCTAGTGCGGGAACGCATCTTGATAGACGGTGACGTGGTTTCAGTGGGAAATGCCAACATCGTGTTCAAGGCCCTGTAGGTATAACCCCGAGACCCAGATGCCAGACTCACTATTGAACGTTCTAAAATTCTTCCTCGTGGCCCTGATCTGGCTGTTCTTTTTCCGGGCCTTTCGGGCGGCGTGGGTTGAGATTAGGCACTCAGGTGGCCCGGGGGGATCTAACCCACAACTCGCAGGGGTAGTGTTGCCCAGGTCAACCTCGGGAGATCAACCACCTGAACCCTCTAGTGAACCTGGCGCTCGAAGGGTTCCCTCGATTAGGCTAACGGTTATCTCGCCTCAAGATGCGTTGGGGCAAATATATGATCTGTTTGGTTCAGAGTCGGTGATTGGCCGAGCAAGTGGGTGCGCACTTCCCATGCCAGACGACACGTTCGTATCCCACCTACATGCCCGGATCTTTACCCGTGGAGCCGAGTTCTGGATTGAAGATCTCGGCTCGACAAATGGATCGTTTGTAAACGGGAAGAAGCTGGTGTCACCAATACCCCTGCGACCCGGCGACAAGGTCCAGATCGGAAAGACCACCTTTGAGGCTTCTCGGTCGGAACCCGTTTTATGAACTACTGGTCTGTCAGGTCTGTAGATAAGTTTGGGGGCTTTATTGGCTAGTACTATAGAGAGTTCGGCCAGTTCTCTAGGGGCTTTATCTTGTCAGTAGAGCTAAGAGCTGGGAGTGCGTCCGACAAGGGGAATGTCAGAAAGTCCAATCAGGACCGACAGCTCATTGCTCCCCGGGTGTTTGCGGTTGCAGATGGCATGGGGGGCCACGCCGGGGGTGAGGTGGCTGCGACCACGGCAATAAACACCGTGGAGGCGGTATTTTCTCAGGAAGACCAGACCACGTCTCAGCCATTAGGACTCTTGTCCAAATCCATTGAGGCCGCAAATCGGGCAATCTGGTCGGAGGCGGCAAGCAACCGAAATCTCCGGGGGATGGGCACGACGTTAGTGGGCTTGGCTATCTTGAATGACGGGACGGCCGAACGGGTCGTAGTTGCCAACGTCGGCGACTCAAGGGCTTATGTGCTCAAAGACGGGGCCAGGTTGGTCCAGATCTCTAACGACCATACCCTAGTTGAGGCCATGGTGGGCGCCGGGGAGCTGTCAGCTCAAGAGGCCACGGTCCATCCAAATCGTCACATTCTCACCCGGGCCCTTGGGACAGAACCCAACGTCATTATTGACACCTGGCAGATGGACCCGTCTGCTGGAGACCGCTACCTACTTTGCTCTGACGGGTTATTCAACGAAGTATCTGATGGCGAGATTATCGCTGTAATGCAGAAATTCGATGAACCTAACGTGGCAAGCCAGCAACTCGTGGATCTGGCCAAGGCACACGGGGGTAGCGACAACATCACGGTAGTAATTGTTGACATAGTCGCAGTATCGAAATCGCCCAAGTCCCAGCCCGAATCACCGACAGGGTTGGTTGGTTCGGGACTTGCTGGCGGCGCCTTTGGGGCGGCCATGATGGGGATTGGAAACCTTGGTGGTGCTACCCCGGGGATTACTGGGATACCAACCCCCGGGGTTGGCCTGGGAGGTTCGGTAAATCTGGACCCTGGGGCCGAGCCCAAGTCCCCACCTGTATCTGGTCCAAAGGCCCCAGGCCTATCGACACCCGGTCCAGGGGTTCCCGGTAAGCTAGCCCGGGACATAGACCGGGACGAGGATGACGGGGGACCTGCCACTGAGAATCTAGGTGCCCAAGGTGGGCTTGCCCAAGATGAGCCGGTTGTGGGCGAGAAATTGGGTTCCAGGCCAACTAGTAAGCGGGCAAGACCAAGGTCGCAAAACCCACCTGTTGCACCAGACTTGGCCGACCCACAAGGCAGTAGCGAACCGGCCGAGGGTCCAACTCAGGTCCACAAGGCCCTGGGCGCGACCGAGCAAGGTTCGCCAGCTGGGATGTCGGCTGTCTTAAACGAGATCTTGGTAGCTGCTGACTCGCCCGACTGGGAACCACTTTCGGGGGGGACAAGTAATCGTGCGATCCAGGGTAAAACTCCGGGCAGGCCTTCGGGAAAGAGTGGGCAAGGAGATACCGGGCAGGCCGGACTAGAACCTCAGTCAATCAACCTAGACCATCTTTTCGCGGCGAGCGAGAGGGCGTCGGCACTTCGTGAGCAGGACCGTCGGGAAGCCCTCAAGGAGGTCATAGCCCACGCTGAGTCAAAAGGGGTTCGCCAGACACCCGTAAGTCTTCTAGGTCGGCCCCTCATGGTTGGACGCAAGCAAGGTTTCGCGGGAGAGACCCAAGACAGTCCCCCTGCCCCACTTCTTACCTGGCGAGTAGCCGGATTTATAGTGGTCATGTTCGTAATCTTGTTCGGGTCCTTCTTGTCAATCGTGTGGTTTCAGGCTAACTCGTACTACGTTGGAATCTATAAGGGTGACCTAGCCATCTATCATGGTCGACCAGGGGGTCTGGCTTGGTACTCGTCTCACCTCGTTGAACGGACCCGCTATAGCGAGGGTCAGATACTCCCGTCGTCATTAGCGGCTGTCAAGGCCGGGGTAATGGAGTCGTCGCAACAAGGTGCCGTGTCGTATATTTCGCATCTGGTTACCGAGGATCAGATAGCAAGTCACTATGGTGAGTCTGTGGCGAGCAAAAGTCAAAACTCTACCCTGGGAGTTTCGGGTTCATCCCAGCCAAGTGGGTCGTCAGGTTCGTCCACCACGGTTACACCGCCTAGTACCTCGCCTAGCACACAACCTGGTGTGGGTATGTCGTCGAGCACGACTGGTCCGGTGACTACAACAACAGCCCAACCCCCACAGGCAGTTACAGGGACGAGTACGTCAAGCGTGGGCGGGAACTAGTGGACAGGCAGATCCGGATAATGGGAGTTGCTCTCGCTGTTTTGTTCTTGGTTCTTTTTGTCCAGCTCAACAACCTCCAGGTGCTCCAGGCAAAAAAGCTGAGCACCGCACCACAAAATCCCAGGGTTGCCACGAGGATGTACGACCAGAGTAGGGGGACCGTGCAGATCGCAAACGGGACGGTCATTGCCGAGTCAGTTCCGTCGCATGACCGGTACAAGTATCAACGGGTCTATCCCCTAGGCGACCTGTATGCAGATATCACGGGGTACTTTTCTATCGTGTACGGCACCTGGGGAGTTGAGAACTCCTACAACCAGTACCTGATCTCCCACGATCAAAAGATAACAAGCCTGAGCCAGCTGATTACCTCTACAAGCGGACCTGACGACGTCACCCTCACGGTCAACGGGGCCCTTCAGGCCCAAGCTCAGGCCTCACTGGGTAGCGAGATCGGGGCCGTGGTTGCCTTAGATCCCCGGAACGGAGATATCTTGGCCCTGTACTCGTCGCCATCATATGACCCGAACCTGTTGGCAACCAACAACGTAACGGCCGAGGTCTCCCAGTGGAAGAAGAACCTGGCTAATCCCACCAAGCCCATGCTAGACCGGGCAATTCAGAGGAGCTACTTTCCAGGGTCTACGTTCAAAGAGATCACGGCGTCGGCAGTATATGACCATGACCCTCAATTAGCCACCAAGTCCTTTCCAGATTATTCTCAGATTCCCCTACCCGACTCGAACAAGTATCTATCCAATTACGACAAAGAAGTCTGCGGAGGTACCCTTCCGGTATTGATGCAGGTCTCATGTGACACGGGGTTTGGGTTAATCGGACTGGCCTTAGGGGCCTCAAATTTAGCCAGTGAGGCGCAGGCCTTTGGATTCAATCAGGTGCCACCCATTGACATCCCCGGTGCCGCCGCGTCTAGTTTTCCTCCGGCATCTAGTTTTGCCAGGAACATTCCCGGGATTGCCTATAGTGCAATTGGACAGGAGAACGTTCAGGCCACGGCGTTAGGAATGGCCCTGGCGACCTCAGCAATAGCTGACGGGGGCACGATCATGACCCCACACGTGATGTCAGAGATAACCGGTCCTCAAGGGAACCTGGTCAAAGAGTACAAGCCCAGTACGTGGCTCACGGCCACGTCACCGGCAACCGCCGCCCAGGTGACCTCGTTGATGGTGGGAGTTGTCAACGGCGGGACGGCTTCAAATATTGCTATTCCAGGCCTAGAGATTGCGGCAAAGACTGGTACCGCTCAGACCGGGGTACCGGGTCGATTGAACAACTGGATGGAGGCCTTTGCACCAGCCCAAAACCCGTCAATCGTTATCGTGGCCGTGGTGCCCGCCCAGGCGGGCCTGCCGGTTCACTCGACCGGGTCTCAACAGGCCGGACCTATTGTCAAGGCCATGTTTGAGACGGCCATCTCACAGGGACTACTTCGATGAGATCCCAGGCCAGATTTATTGAGACCTGTCAACAATTCAAGACCATAGAGGAAATAGGCTGAGAGAAACATGACCGAAGTTACCGGGACGGAAATTTACAACAACCGCTATGAGATTGTTCGCCAGATCGCCAGGGGTGGGATGGCTGAGGTATATCTGGCCCGCGACCTCCAGTTGCACCGTAACGTGGCCCTAAAGGTCTTGTTCAGGGAGCTCTCAACTGACCAGGCCTTCGTAAAGCGCTTTCGTCACGAGGCCCAGGCGGCCGCGAATCTGTCTCATCCCAACATCGTGTCAATCTTTGACTGGGGGGAGTCAGAAGAAGACAACACGTACTACATTGTAATGGAACTGGTTGACGGCCAACCCCTGTCCAAACTGATCCGGTCAAGGGGATCTGTAGACCCGGTCCGGACGGCCGAGATTGGTCGAGACATAGCCGGTGGACTTGGATATGCGCATCAGAGGGGAGTAATCCACCGGGACGTGAAGCCTGGGAACATAATCTTGACCACAGACGGGGTAGCCAAGGTTACTGATTTCGGCATTGCTCGAGGACACAACGTAGACGAATCTCTCACCCAGACCGGGGCGGTTATGGGAACTGCCACGTACTTCTCTCCCGAGCAGGCCCAAGGAGAGGGGGTGGATGGGAGAAGCGACGTGTACTCCTTGGCGGTCGTCCTTTATGAGATGCTAATTGGCAAGCCCCCATTTACCGGAGACAATGCCGTGGCCATAGCCACAAAGCACGTCCGTGAGGTTCCTCGGGCCCTAACCGAGAGAGACCCAACAATCCCGAGCAACCTTGAGGCAATAATCATGAAGGCCATGGCCAAGTCACCCGATGACCGTTATCAGAGTGCCGAGGATTTCAAAGACGACCTGTCCAGGTATATTTCAGGGGCCCAGGTTGAGGCCCCAGACTACGACCCGTCGGTAACCGCATTTTATGAGGGTGGAGCCGCAGCTACTGTTGCGGTAACCGGGACCGCGAGTACTAAGGGCCAGCCGACCGGACGCAACCGAGTGGTGGACCCGCCCCCTCAGAGAGAGGGCCAGGTGAAGAGTTCTGGACCGAAGGTATTTGCAATTATGGCCGGACTCGTCCTTCTACTAGGTGCTCTGGGTCTCGGGGGTTACCTACTTGTGTCCCATCTGAGTAGTTCGGGTAACTTTGTCGGGTTCGATGTCCCGAATCTTATAGGCAAGAATCTGTCTAACGCCGAGAGTACCCTGGAAAGTCACGGGCTCAAGTGGCATATCTCGTACGTGTCTAGTGCAAGTACTCCGCTATCGGTAGTAAATCAGAGTCCCGTGTATCCAACCCCGGTAGCCCGGGGTTCAACGGTGATACTCGATGTTTCAAAGGGAGGCCGGTCTAACGTGCCCAACCAGGTCGGTACCCAGGTCCAGCTGGCTCAAAATGCCCTCCAAAATGCTGGCTTCAAGGTGTCGATTACCAAGAAGACTATCCCGTGCTCACAGGTTGGTCAGTTTTCAAGCACCCCAAACCGGGACACGGTGATCTCACAGAGTCCGTCTTCTGGAACCGCCCCGGCTGGGAGCACGGTTGTGTTACAGGTCTCCCAAGGTGTGGCCGTTCCCGATGTAACCGGGCAGGCGTCGTCGTCGGCCGCCAACGTGCTCGGCCAGTGCCAGCTGAACGTGGGAACCACGACAAATGTTCCCAGCCCAACGGCCTCCACGGTTCCCGCGGGTGACGTGATTTCGACGGATCCAAGTCCGGGTACCCTGGTTGACCCGAACACCACGATCAACTTGACCGTGTCAAGTGGACCAGGGGTTCAAGTGCCCGGGGTTACCAACGAGACCCTCTCCCAGGCCGAGGCCGCCATTGAAAATGCCCAGCTCACATACACGGTTCAGTATCAAAGTGTTACCACCCCCGGTCAGGTCGGAGTTGTAATTAGCCAAAATCCCGGGGTTGGGACCACGGTGAACGTCAACTCTCAGGTAACCCTGGTCGTGGGGCAGGCCTCAACGGCAACCTCTAACCCCCAGGGTTCCACGACCACGTCGGTAACGACCACGTCGACCACCTTGGCTGGTGGATCCGGGTAATAACACGGGACTGGCAAGCGCGGATAGGAACTAACTAGCGAGAGTTCAAAAAGTTTTCAATCATGCTGTGTCCCGACTGGGTAAATACTGACTCGGGGTGAAACTGGACACCTTCAATTGGGAGGTCCTTGTGGCGGACACCCATAATAGTCCCATCCCCGGTTGAACTGGTAACGAGCAAGTCATTACCAATCGTGTCAGGATCTATTACCAGAGAGTGATACCGGGTTGCCGTTACCGGGTTAGGAAGGCCACTAAATATTCCCGACCCGTCATGGCTTATTTGAGAGGTCTTGCCATGCATGACCTGGGTGGCCCGGACAATCTTTGACCCGAAGAACTGCCCGATGCACTGGTGGCCCAGACAGACCCCGAGTAAGGGAACCTTATGGACAACCACCTGACCAATTAACTCCAGGGAGATCCCGGCATCTTCAGGCCTGCCAGGCCCGGGTGAAATGATAATTAGGTCTGGCCCGACTTCTAGGGCCTGGTTGACCGTGAGTTGGTCGTTCCTGACCACGACCGGTTCAGCACCCAGTTCGCCGAGATACTGGACCAGGTTGTATACGAACGAGTCGTAGTTGTCGATTACCAGAACCCGGGTTCGGGGACGCGATGGGGGAACAGGTTCTAGGAGGGCCATCTCAGGACTGGGCTGGTTGTTGGTTCGGGGATACCACGTACACAATTTACCAGGTGTTAGGGGAGGTGCATATTGCGTGGTATTCGTGGTATAAAGTAGGTCACGATGGAGGAAGTCGAGGTATAGGTGGTAAAGAGATCTGGCTCGGGGCCTACTCCCAAAAAGGGGACCCAACGACACAAAGAGACTGGCGGGACTCGGACCACCCAGCGGGCAAAACTGCTCCATCGATATACCCCACCTACCCCTGACTATGTCAAGAAGAGCCCGCCTTGGTACGGGTACATGCTTCTCGGGTTGGCCTTGGTTGGAATTCTCCAGATCGTGCTCAACTATATGAACCTTCTCCCAGGGAGCGTGAGCGGGTGGTACCTGGTCTCGGGAATTGTATTTCTGGGAGCCTCGTTCTGGCTATCGACCAGGTGGCATTAGCGGGCACGTGACCGGCCGTGCTTGCGGCCGTCTTGTTGTCCCAGCCGATTTTACGCCGTGCTCGACCTTTGGGTACTGATCTAGACGGTGAAACCGCCTACCTCGTTAGATCCGGACGTCGTTGTAACAACGGCCGGATCTAGCTTATCGGAGTTTAACCAACCTTACGCTGACTCTTAACCCAGTCTCTCGATGATTGTCGCGTTGGCCATTCCGCCACCTTCACACATAGTTTCCAGGCCGTACCGACCGCCCGTTCGCTCTAGCTCATTGAGTAGCGTGGTCATCAGCTTGGCTCCCGAGCAGCCCAGGGGGTGGCCGATTGCTATGGCTCCACCGTTCACGTTTACCCGGGACATGTCGGGAGAGTGTTCCTTCTCCCAGGCCAGAACTACTGATGCAAAGGCCTCGTTGATCTCGACTAAGTCGATGTTGTCTAAGGTGAGCTTGGCCTTCTCTAGGACCTTTGAGGTGGCCGGAATCGGGCCGGTTAGCATGGTAACCGGGTCCACCCCGGTTACTGCAAACTCAACAAATCGGGCCCGGGGGGTAAGTCCCAGTGCGTTGGCCTTCTCCTCGCTCATGACCAACACGGCCGAGGCCCCGTCGGTAATCTGAGACGAGTTTCCCGCTGTTACCATACCGTCGGGTTTGAAGGCAGGCTTTAGGTTTGCCAGGGTTTCAACGCTAGATTCTGGCCGGATTCCCTCGTCTTGGGTGAACATCTCATCAGTTAGGTTCCCGTCGTCGTCTTTTACGGCCACCGGGACAATCTCGCGCTCAAAGCGTCCCTCGGCAGTGGCCTGAGCGGCCCGCTGATGACTTTGTGCGCTGAACCCGTCTAGGTCTTGACGGGTCAAGCCCCACTTGTCGGCGATCATTTCGGCTGCAATTCCCTGGGAGACCAACTTGAATCGCTCCATCATCTTCGGACCAAAGGGGAATCCGGTATTTGGGGCAACCGAGGCGCCCATGGGTACTCTGGTCATGCACTCAACCCCTGAGGCGATTACCACGTCATAGGCTCCAGCCATAACTCCCTGGGCTGCGAAGTGGAGGGCCTGCTGAGACGACCCACACTGACGGTCGATTGTCGTACCGGGTACCGACTCGGGGAACCCGGCGGCCAGGGCGGCGTTACGCCCCACATTTAACGATTGTTCGCCGACCTGCATTACACAGCCCATGATCACGTCGTCGACTAGTGCCGGGTCCAGGTCGTTTCGCTTGACAATTGCCCCAAGAACTTCAGCGGCAAGATCCACCGGGTGCCAGTTGCGCAGCTTCCCGTTCCTCTTACCCCCGGCCGTTCTGACTGCATCGACTATTACTGCACTACTCATGAGCATCTCCCTTTGTCCTGGATTCCTACTTGCCTTAGGTCCAGATTACATCAAATACTAGACCGCGCGGTCAAGATTTTGCCCCAGGTGACCGGTATAGGGCAAACTCCCTGTCCAGGGGCTAAAAATACGTCTAATTATCTGGCGGTATCTTCTGGAATTGTCCGAATCTTGTGCCCGGAACCCTTGAGTCCTCCAGGTCCCAGGGTCGGTTTTTCTGTAACATCTTTAGGAATGAAAGATATGGAGCGCTGGCTGGGAACTGGCGGGATGGACATAATTGGTCAACTCGGGGCCTCCTTCGACGAGTACGGGGTTACCCGAGAGCGCGACCAAGGCCGGGAACTTGAGCTGGGCTGGGTTCGGGGCACCTGGAACCCGACCGGGCTGGCCTGTAATCCTCACGGGATCGTTCAAGCCGGGGTCCACGGGGTCATGTTGGATGCAGCCATGAACTTTGCCATCAATGCGTGTCTGGAGGGCAGGGATCGAACAAAGGCCACCTTGGAGATGAAGGTTGAGACCATGAGACCGGCCAGGCTTGGTGACCAACTTGGGTTTCAAGGCCGGGTAATTCGTGTCACCAGACAGGTCGCTTTCGTCCAGGCCCAAATTGACCTTACAGACGGTAATATTTCAAGCAGGTCGACCGGAACGTTCTTATTGCATCGAGAGCCAAGTTGAACTCTGACCCCCTTAGCGGAATACGATAGTTATTTGAGCGAACAAGTTCAATACGAGGCAAGCTCAAAGAGACTTGTTTTAGCATGCTGTCTGTTAGTTGGATTTATGGCTGGAGAAGTAGTTGCCGGATATTTGGCGAGTTCCCTGGCCTTGATTGCCGACGCCGGACACATGCTTACCGACGCGATTTCAATTGTGGCCGTGATCTGGACTACCAGTCTTGCTAGGCGGCCGGCAACTGCAAGATGGACCTTTGGTCTGTCGCGCGCTGAAATCGTGGCGGCCGCGATAAACGGGATATCTCTGTTGGTGGTGGCCGGGCTAATCGTCCAGGCGGCCATTGAGCACCTGATTTCCCCACCACAAACCGACGGGACCAGCGTAATTATTCTAGCCAGTATAGGAATTGTCATAAATCTGATCGTGGTGTGGCTACTTGGAGAGGTCAAGAGGGGATCGCTAAATGCTAAGGCGGCCTTTGTTCACGTCACAACCGACCTGGCGGCCTTCGTGGGGACCCTGGTGGCCGGAATTGTAATCGTGACTACCGCCTTTAGTCGGGCTGACGCAGTTGCCTCACTCGGGGTTGCCGGACTTATTATCTGGGCCTCCTTTGGGCTCTTGCGTGACTCGGCCCGAGTTCTCTTAGAGGGCGTCCCAGAGGAGGTTGATATCAAACAGGTACGTAGCCACATAGTTGCAATCCCGGGGGTACTAGACGTGCACGATCTACATGCGTGGACCCTTAGTACGCGACGCCCGGTCGTGTCTGCCCATGTGGTTGTATCCGATGTGAGCTTCAAAGACGGCTCTGCTGGCCAGGTCTTAGACCAGCTCCAAGACTGTCTTGGTGATCACTTTGACGTTGCTCATTCTACCTTTCAACTAGAGCCCGGCTCGCACCAGGCTCACGAGGCCGAGTTTCACAGTTAGGCAGGCCGTGTCACTACGCATAGACTTGGCCTAGACGACAGTCGGGAGTACAAGTATATGGAAGAAAGCACGTGACTACACCTAGTTCAGACCCGGGACTTTATGAGACCATCCACAAGAGGCGTGACGTTCGGGCCCAGTTTACCGGTGAGCCAGTTGATTTAGAGATCTTGACCCGGGTACTCGGGGCTGCTCATAGCGCACCCAGTGTGGGACTGAGCCAACCCTGGGACTTTATTGTAATTGACGACCAAGCCATCAAGCAGAAGTTCTGGGAACACGTTCAAGATGAGCGTCAGGCATTTTCTGATTCCCTGGATGCCGAGCGAGCCAGGGTATTTGCCGGGATAAAGATCGAGGGAATCTTGGAGTCCTCGGTGTCGATTGTCGTGACATACGATCCGTCAAGGGGGGCACCTAGTGTACTGGGGCGCTACACGATTGCCGATGCCGGCCTGTTCTCGGTGTGTCTGGCCATTGAGAACCTGTGGTTGTCGGTAACGGCTGAGGGATGGGGAATGGGATGGGTGTCGTTTTATCGTGAACCCTTCCTGCGGGACCTGTTGTCAATCCCCGAGACCATTCGTCCGGTAGGGTGGCTGTGTGTTGGTCCGGTCACCCACCTGGAAGAGACCCCTGACCTAGAGCGGGCCGGGTGGCGCACGAGGCGAGACCTTGAGAAAGCTATGCACTGGAATGGCTGGAATTGAAGGCTTCTGGGCGTTATATGTTCTATTTCCCCGAATGCCAACTGAGAGCAAATCTCAGTCAGTAAAATACGCGGTATTCAATGAGTTGACTACACGGGCGGACGGGATTGCCCCGAAGATGCCCCCGATCTGGCGGGAGTTCTCAGTGGGTACTCTTATCTCGATTGCGCCACCTGGAAATAGCGATTCCGGACCATAGCAGTTCGACTACCCCGAATGGCCACGTCCCGGACAGGAATCCGTAGGTGCTAGACAGCAAACATCCGAAAGCGAACAGGAGAATGAAGTATCCCGCTTTTTTCTCCATGGCGTACATCACCATCATGAACGAGACCGCACAAGTTCCGTAGACTGTGATGTCAAACTTGGATATCACCAAAACACAGACCTTTCACGTGCTAGTTGTGCTCTGTTACATATCAATTTCATAACTTCTCTGGTGGCTTCAGCCATCAGAGGACGTCACATTTGCTGACTGGTGAATTAAAACACACAGTTATCGATGAAGTCCAAGTTGGACCGCCTTTACTAACAGGAGTATTACTGCTACTACCAAATACCCACGCAACACATACATCCCAGCTAGTCGACCTCGGGACCACTTGGGTCGCTCTAGAAGGTTGAGAGATGGCATTCTCCAAGTCGAACGTTGCTCTCGGCTAATCTTCCCATCATTCTTGTTAGCACCTCTTCTAAGAAATAAGAACACGGCACCACCCAGATATAAGACTGCCAAGACCAGCCCGAGTGCGACTACTAACTGGTTGACATTGATATTGGGGAATACCGTTGTTGCCATCAAGATCAACGACATCATAAGAAGAATCGAGATGATCACACCTGCTAGTGCGTTCAACCATGGCCTATTAACCCAGGGACCAAGTACCGCCTTGTCATTACAAAGTAGGAGAAGAAATACAGTGGCACTTGGCAATAACACTCCCGCCAAGGCCTGTACTCCGGTAGTAATTACGCCCAAGGGAGCCCCAGGGATCAGGATGAGACCGGCGGCAAGCCCAACCATTCCAGTAAATACCCCGTAGAATAATTTAGCGTCCTTCCAGGATCTATGGAGAGAATGTTTTGCCCCGAATACATCTGCAAAAGCGTACGAGGTGGACAAGGTTACAGATGCAGCCCCAATGATTGAAGCATTAAGCAATATGATCGCAAATAGTGAACCTGCAATATGGCTAACATATTTGCGCAAGCCCCTAGCCACCCCGCCGGCATCGGTAAAATTGCCGGCAAGGTGAGTATGTGCAAAGGCCACCGCCACCACCGCTACCATAATTGAAGCTGCAAATACCGTTACAACCGATCCTACAACGGTGTCGAAACGCTCGTAGTTGATCCAACGAGGAGTAATCCTCTTGTCGACAATATTGGACTGTTGAAAAAACAATTGCCAAGGAGCGACGGTGGTTCCAACTATGGCAATTATAAGTAACACAGAAGTTGAATTAAAGCCTCCTTGGACCCCCGGAATGACAAGCCCGTGGAAAAAAGCACCAGGACTAGGGTGGCGCAATACTGCAAGGGGAATTACGAGAAAATTGGCAAGTATAAAGACAAACATAAATCGTTCCCACCTGCGAAAGCTACCAGTCGCAGTCATCGCCACCAAGAGGAGAGCTGCAATTGGTACTGACAGGTACTGGCTGACACCGAAGTAACCCAAGGACAAGCTCACCCCAATAAATTCAGTTGAAATGGTAAGGAAATTTAATATAAAAAGGTCTCCAACTGAGAACATTCCCCAGAACTTTCCAAATCGCTCATTGATCAGCCGGGCATGTCCGACCCCGGTAACAGCTCCAAGACGAACGACCATCTCTTGATTCACGATTAGTACCGGTATCAGTAGTGGTAGGGTCCACATTAGTGTTAGTCCAAAGTTTTGACCTGCCTGTGCGTAGGTAGCAACTCCTCCAGCATCATTGTCACCAACCATAACGATGAGTCCGGGTCCCATTACCGCTAATAAGGTAAGTAAACGAGCCTTCCATGAACTGCGGGCAGAGACATCGTGTTGAGAGATAGTACCAAATGCACCACGGATATCTCCCTTGTGTGCAGAATCCAGTACAGCATCTCTTTGTTCAGACCGATCTGACTTATCGTGTTGGTCCGCGTCCGGACTCTCATTGTTTTTCATTTTCACCTCCTAGATCTAGTCATAATTCAATGTGCGAATTGTGGCGCACATCCCAAGACCCTGACCAGCTAACCGGTCTAGAAGGGTTTGAAAGTCAAGGTAACGAGATAAGCCTGTTCAAGATATGTTTATAGGTCAAGGTCGTCTGTTGATGAGGACCAGATTTGACCGAGCACTTGGTCGACCGTTTTCGAAGGTGACCTTTGCGCTCGACCCGTCTATGTTTGGAAAGAACGGGACAATTCATCACTCATCCACCTTTGCCAGGCCGACGTCTCGTCGCCAACCACTGGGAATAAGTAACTCGAGCACGTCATCTACAGTAACTACACCGATTATTGTTGAATGCTCATCGTCCATTACGGGCGCTACTGTTAGATTGAAATCCGACATCTTTCTAACCAATGCTTGCAAATCCCAATTTGCATGCACGTGGGCGGGAATTGGACGCGCCACCGATGATAAGAGCTCGTCTTGATTCGCTCGAATTAGCGAAACCGCGGTTACTGAACCTGTGACCGATCCAGAAGAGTCGAGCACGAAAACTACATTTAGCGTTTCAAGTGGTGCAGAACTACGGCGAACGGCAGTTAGGGCGTCGCCCACCGTGGCATTCTCCGACAGAGAGAGAAAATCTGGACTCATCAGTCCGCCTGCAGTTTCGGGATTATAACTGAGCAACATTCGGACCTTACGCTTTTGCAAATACGGCAAGAGTTCCAGTACCGGCATTCTACGTTCTTGATCTAGCTCCATTAGTAAGTCGGCGGCATCATCGGGTGCCATCCGACCAAGCAATCGTGCCGCATCAGCATCAGAACGACTCTTTACAAACTCGAGTTGATGCTCAGTATTTAGCTCTTCAAATACATCTGCCTCAAATTCGCTGTCGACTTTGACCGCTTCGATGATTTCTTCTCCCTCATCGTGGGTAGCCGCTTCAACGATGTCTGCTACTTGGGCAGGATGCAAGTGCGCCAGTTTACGATAGGGAATTAGAAGTCGTGACGTTGGGACATGTGAAACAAAAGGCTCGATTGAAGCCCAATCGACAAAAGCTCCGGGCTTGATTCGCCTACGTAAACTAGATGGGAGCAAACGGCGAAACGCAGATCTGGATGAGGGTTCTACTCCTACAACTTCCCAAATTCCATTAACCTGGGCAAGCCCGATTTCATTGGCCCTCATGATACGTCCGCCGACTACGTTTATAATGTGGCGCGCAAGCAGATCTTTAGCAAGAAGTAACTCTCCTGGTCTGCGTTCAAACAATCTCAGATCAACCCGGGTTCCATCGAAGATAACCCGTCCACTCACCATATTGGTGATCTTAGAAATTGGGACAAAAAGGTCGCGACCACCAATTTTGACAACCGCGCCGACTACCGGAGGGTGGGTCCGTTCGCCAAGGCGTACGATTATATCTTGTACACGTCCGATTTTATCGCCCGCGTGGTCAACTAAAGGACACCTGATCACGCCCGTCAGATTGAGAGTTTCTACAGCCATATGAACTAAGCTTTCAAAAAGTTTACGAATCGGTGAATACTAAATGCACTACCGGCCCAGCACTCAATTTCGCAACCCTATCTCAAATAATCACTTGAGGCAAGATCTCTCCTTCTGGTTACTTGCAAGCGATCTCAATATACAGGACTTCTGGTAACTCTGGATTCATGAGTGCAACCCAAGGGGACTGGTGGCTTGAGCCAGCACGGGTCGTCATAAACCCGTAGTTTCTGATGATTAACCTAGTCTCAGAGTTTCCAAGGGCTCAAGCCGTGCGGCCTTGATGGATGGATAGAGTCCGGCCATGATTGAAACCGAAATTGCCAGACCCATCCAAATCGGGAACTTTCCGTAAGCAATTACCACGACCCAGTGTTCAAAGTGGGAGGCGAGATAGACCACGCCAACTCCAAACACGGCCCCGACCATGGCGCCAAGTAGTCCAACGAACAGAGACTCCAGCATGAACTGGGCGGCTATCTTAGAGCGCCCGTGACCCAGGGCTCGACGAATTCCAATCTCAGAGGAGCGCTGGATTACCGATATGGACATCACGTTGGCAATGCCCAGGCCTCCAACTGACAGGGCAAGAAGTCCAGCAAACAGGGCTACCTGTTGGAGAGTCTTGTTTGCCTGGGCTGCGGCTTGGAGGACATCTGATGGTACCTGAGTGGTTACCTGGTCCGGACCGCCCAGGCTTACCGCTAAAGGGATAGCCTTGTTGGTAGCGGCCGTGTCGCCAGGGATTGATCTTACGTATAGTTCATTTGGCAGGCCGTTGGTTCCCAGCACGTATTCGGCGGCCCACTGGGTGATAAACACGGCATCGTTCAAGGTCGGATCTAAGGCCACGTTCGATAGCTCGCCGACCACTCCAAAGTTTATCCCGTTTAGCTGGATCGTTCGGTCTTCCCCTGGCACGTACCCGTACTGCTGGGCGACCCCTTGTCCAAGTACGACACTCTGGGCGTGCAAGTTGAGGTCTGCCTCATTTAGCCAACGCCCTGAGATCATGGGAACCTTCAAGACCTTGGGAAGGTTGATCCCGGCAGCCCTGACTGGAACTGGGAAGGCCTGGTAGTAGGTACTTCCAGCGGCCTCTGGGAGGGTGATCACGCCAGAGATGTTCGTGGTTGCCGCAACTGATTCCACTGTTGAGATTGCCTTGACCCTAGACACCACGTTCTCGGGGAAGGTCGGGTTTTGAGAGCCAAAAGTTCCACCTGCCTGGGCGATGATCAGGTTGGTGCCCAGCTTGGCCAGCTGTTGCTGCAGTCCTCCCTTGGCGCTTTCGGTAAGGCCCACGGCACCAACCATGGCAGCAACCCCGATTATGGGTCCGAGCATGATAAGCATGGTCCTGACCTTCCTCGCGGTAAGGCCCGACCAGGCAACCCGCAGCAGGTCACGAAAGTTGTTCATGTAGCCTTACGGGAACCACGTGAAGTCCATTTCCCAGAACATGTTCTCGCATCACGTCCATCACACCGGATCCGAGGAGTCCTTAATGATCTGGCCATCTTTCATGGAAACCTTTCGGAATGCTTGGTTTGCCACCCCCATGTCGTGAGTTACCAAGACCACGGCCCGCTCTGGCGACTGGAGCCCTACAAAAATCTCCAACACGTGCGCGGCATTTGCAGAGTCGAGAGCCCCGGTTGGCTCATCGGCCAAGATCATCTTGGGATTGGTGACAATGGCTCTGGCTATGGCCACTCGTTGTTGTTCTCCCCCTGAAAGCTGAACCGGGCGGTGGTCTCGCCTCTTGTAGAGCCCAAGTTGATCTAGTGCCTCATGGGACCTAACTTGGCGCTCTTTGGGACTTATACTCCTAAATAGCAAGGCCGTTTCTACGTTTTGTGCTGCGGTTAGGTGAGGAACTAGGTGGAACTGTTGAAACACGAACCCAATGGAGTCGCCTCTAAGTCGTGATCGGTCAATATCGTTTAGCGTTGACACGTCAATTCCACTTACCCTAATCGTCCCTTTTGATGGCAGGTCTAAGATTCCAAGCAGTCCGAGCATGGTTGACTTGCCAGAGCCTGACGGACCAATAATTGAAATAAAATCGCCAGCAGATATCTTTAGTGATACATCTCGGAGGGCGTATACTTCAACCTCCTCCCCATAGATCCTTGAAACGCTCTCCAACTCAAGAAGTGCCTCACCTCCAAAGGGATCTCGTGGTTCATCGAGCACAGAGGTTTCTGGTAAGGTCATTATCCTTGACTTACCGATACTATAACGGTTTCCCCAAGTTTTAGTCCCCCGGTTATTTGAACATAGGAACCTTCCGTGAGACCCGTTGTTACCGGGACCGTCTTGACCTTTTGCTTGGCCGACATGTCGATAACCCTAACCTCGTCAACCCCGGTCCCGTTCTGTTTGATAGCGGCGATCGGGACTGCCAGCACGTTGTCTGCCTCCTGGGTTACCACGGTAATAGACACCGAGGCCCCATCGGCATTCCGGTCACTCTTTGGAAGATTCGTAACCGCAATCCGACCTTCAAATATCTGCTGTGAGCTTGAGGACCCAGATCCAGACTGGATAGTTGGGTTTGAATCAAGCTCTGATATGGTCCCGTTATATTCAGTCTGGCTCCCGGCAATTGTAAACGTACAGCTCTGTCCCAGGGCCAACTTGGTAAAGTCAGACGGTGAGGCTTGAAGGGTTATTGTGTTCTGGCTCTCGGTGAGGTCCATAATTGGGCTGCCCGCCGAGATAGTCTGGCCTTGTTTCACGTAGACCTGCCCAATTCTTATCGGCCACGATCCTACTATCATGTCGGTAGGCTCAAAAACGATGTCCTTTTCAATGGATTGAAATGACACGGTGACTTGGGTCTGGCCCGCTGGAAGGATAACCGTGCCAGCCAAAGGGACGTAGTCAACTCCCGCCTGAACTGTGCCAGCCACGGAAAAATTGATCGAGGTATCTTTGACCGGGGCCTGGTTAGCTGTAATTGTAAAGGTCGCGTCTGCTCCCTCAGACAACGACGACGTACTGGAACTTATCGTGATTGTCGGGACCACGTTTGAGGTGATCGTTGTAGTAACCGAGTTCGGGTTTCCAATCTGGTAGGACGTACTCGGAGCAATGGACACTGTGAGTGTCGTGTCGGCTTCAACCAGGTTGTCCACCAGGGTTGGGATTGTAACCTGGGCAACTGTTTGGCCTGCTGGAATCTGAATTAGTCCGGCCGGTGGCGTGTAGTCTACTCCCGCCTTGGCCGTGCCACTAAAGGACAAGTTGATGGTCAAGGTGGTATCAGTGGCCTGAGTAAGCCCGACTGAGACCTGGAAAGGGGTTCCTTTGTGGAGGTAGTTGATCCCGGAACTAATCGTGACAAAAGGGGGAGCTGACTGAGGAGTACCCAAAGTTACCACCGTAGATCCCGGGGTCTGGACTGTATAAGCTCCCGCTGGCGACTGTGCGATTGAGACAACTATATAGCGCTGGGGCTCTATAATCGGGTTGACGAGGGTGGTAAGTGAGAACGACACGCTCTGCTGGCCTGCTGGAATAGTCACTACGGGGTCAGGGACATCGTAATCAATACCGGCCTGAGCGGTCCCAGAGAATGACAGGAGCACCTGGGTATCCTGACTGGCCGTCTGGTTTGCTTGAATGGTTAGAGTGGTTGAGGTCCCAGCGGTAATCTGTGACCCGCCAATAATGTTGAGCTGAGGAACGTTGGGGTCGTGAATTGTCACGGTTGCACTGTCAGGATTTCCAATGTCGTACGCCGAGTTGGTCGCGAGAGTTACGGTCAACGTCTTATCTGGTTCAACAAGATTATTCGACACGGTTGCGATTGGCACTGTCAATGACGTGTACCCGGCCGGAACGACAATGTTTCCTGAGGGTTCCACGTAGTCGGTTCCCGCAACCGCAGTCCCACTATAGGCGAGTTGAACGGTTACCGACTGTCCGTAGGCTTGATCTAGGCCGATCACGACCTCGAACGGAGCCCCTTTATCTAGATATGTGGTCGATGACGTAAGGGTAAGTGTGGGTAGCCCAAGAGTCCCGGTCGGCTCATCGATAGTTAGTGCAGCGGCCGAAGGCTCCGAAACGTAGTAGTCCCCACTAGGTGACTGAGACAAGACGATGTCCAAGAACTTATTCGGCTCGATAGTCTGATTTGGTAGCGTGGTGACGGTAAAGCTGGTAGAGATGGCACCTGAGTCGAGTTCCAGGGTCGTGTTGAATGGGACGTAGTCCACCCCGGCGAGAGCGCTGCCCCCAACCGTGAGGTAGACGTACGTGTTTTGGGGAGCGGCCTCGTTCGCGTTTACAGTAAAGGTGACCGAGGTACCTGGAGTCGTTGACGTGGTCCCTGTAATGGTGAGGCCCAGAGTCGTGGTGTGCGGGACTGGACCCGAAAGATGACTCTCGGTGGAAAACGATGCCAAAACTGCCTGGCGAGAACCGTTCCTTTTGAGTCCTGACTTGTTTAGGTGTCGGTCTCGCTTTTTGTGTCGGCGGGTAGCTTTGGATCGATTGTGGTGATGACCCAGTTTCTTGCCACTAAAGCGGTATCTCTTCCCAATTAGATGGCGAGAACGGGCCGGGATAAAGTGAGAAACAGAGTACGAGGAAAGTTGGGCCGTTGGGGCAGGGGGCCCGATTACAAGCCCGGCACTAGACTGGGCCCCTAGGTTATAGCCGGTCCCTTGTTGCAGGGCCACTGTGACAGCCTCTTTTGAGGCTGGCACTCCGCTGGGATATCCATTTTGGGCTTGCCACTGTGCTAGGGCACTTTGGGTTTGCTGAGTGAAGATGTTGTTCATGGCACCGGGGTTGTCTCCCGATGAAGCCAAGATCTGTTTGAGCTCAAGTACATCGTTTCCCACGTCACCAGGCCCTAAAGACCGAAAGAACGGAAGAGTCCCGTTTTCGGCAATTGCCTTGCGGCCATTCAGAGAAAATAGGGTGTCCCCCTGGTTTTGGACAGAGTTGGCCGTGGCATCGGTAGAACTCACAAAAGCGGAATTCATGGCCGAAACGGTCGTAATTGTCTTGTGCCCCAGGGTGCCTGAGAGAACCGTGGTTCCCTGTAGAGTGCGTCGAGCCACCTGTGAATAGATGACGGTCTGTCCGTTAATCGAGTTCGACTTGGAACCGGAAATCGAGTAAACGATGGCACCAATCACGGCCACAACCACCACGCCCGCTATGAGGGCCTTTTTATTCTTTAGAATCTTTGAAAGCAAGAGTAGTTCCTTTTGATATTACCTAAGTAGCCTTAGTTACCGGTACTTGTTTGCTGGGCACATGCCTGCATGTCGCCGCTTGACAAGATGGACTGTCCCGGAGGAGGTGTCATATTTGTAACACCGCTCGTCTCTGATCCAAGGGCAAACAGCTCGCCCTTTGAATTTGGAGTCGGTGTGGGAATTTGCCAGCCCTTTCCTATCATGCACTTCCTCCAGGCGATGTACATTTTATTCTCTTTTCGTATCTGAGAGGGCGTCATGTTGTTGTCGGTGTTACTCACGTCTTTTAGGGCTTGCACGATATTACTCTGCGCCGCACACGTCTGAAGGGCTTTTAGATAAGTCGGGCTGTTTGTCGGAGAGTTGGGATTGTTCTGGTCGGGAACCCCGATGAATTTCACTCCCAAGGTTTGAAGACAGGCCTGGAACTCACTCATATCTTGAAACAGTTCAGTTAGCGGATTTTGTTGGGCAAGTGGAATTGTTGTGGTACCACCAGCCCCCCCTGATCCACTCCGCCCTATGTGGGGAAGCTCAGAAGCCGGGATTTGGCCAGCAGCAAGATAAATCGTTCGGCTTGGCTCACTTGTACTTGAAGTAGATGTCGAGCAAGAAGACACGATTAATACAGGACAAAGCATACATAGAATCAATACCGATTTATTTAGTGCCCTCATAGCTGTACGCGATACTTCCCTCTGTAGAGCAACGGTCCTAAAATTACCCCTCGTAATTGAATATGAACTGCTACTCACTGCAAAAACTATTACGGACACTTGGGATTTTGCGCTAAGGTAATCCCTTGTGAACCGTGTATTTAGATTAATTCGCCGTTGATCGCAAAATCAAATACCGGGTCAGGAACCTGGAAGTCCACAGTATCGCTTCTGTCCGTAACTTTTCTCACACGTTCTTCACAGAATGTCGCCCTGGTAACATTTCCCCTCCTCGGGGCCAAGTTGCTCTCGATGCGGCCTGGGGCAATTGGGCTAACGGTAGCCGGTTCGGGTGTTATCTACTCATTGGTCTCTCTGAATCTTTCCTCTCGACTCTCGGGAGAGGCTCTAATCTGGGCTCTCGCGCTGGGGCTGGCATTCTTTGGGGTCGGATATGGCCTGTTTGCCCTGGCTGGCACCGATGTAACCTACCTTTTGGCTGCCATGGCAATTGGAGCAGGGGGAGGGTTATCCTTTCCCGCCCTCATGACCCTGGCAGGCAAGACCGGCCCGGGGGGAGTTGAGCGATCGGTAACCCGTTACACGGTCTCTCTAAGCCTGTCGCTCTTGATTGGCCCCCTGGTCGAATCCGCGGTCTTGGCCCTGGCTGGTAGCTCACTTCGTGTTGCTTTTTGGGTGTTTGCCCCGTGGCCAATAGTCGGGTTGTTGGCCGTGGCTATAACCGCACCTAGTTGGAGGCGGTCCTTGGACGGCGAGCCAGATAGCCAGGTTGCAGCATTCCAGCTCGATGGACCGGCCGACGACACTCAAGATGTCCGGGTTCTTTCATATCGAGGTACCTTCCAACAACTTAGAGACCACTCCTTTAGGACCGTGCTTTACTCACAGTTAGCCTTTGATGTCGTGTTTACCTCGATTGTGTCCTTCGGAGCTCTACTTGGAGTAACTCAAGATAAAATCGGAATCAAGTCATTTACTCTAATCATCTCCGCGTTTTATTTGGTGTCTTTTCTAATCAGGCTGTCAATCGCGGTGAACTCCCCAATCTCCAACAAGGCCCGATTGATGAAGCTCAGTTGTGGGAGTTCCATTTTGGGACTCGTCCTGTGCGTCCTTCACGGGTCGGACTACCTCATTGTTGGAATGCTCGTCTGTGGGGTTGGACACGGGATCAGTTACCCCCTGTCCCTGTCACTGATTGCACAGGACACCCCCACAGAGCATCTGTCCAGTGCTAACGCCCACTTGACCGGGATCGTAAAGATTACAGACATAATTCTTCCGGCCGGAGTCGGGTTTGTCGCTCAAAGTATTGGTTATCGAGGGGCTTTGTCTTTCGTGATCATACCGGCAGTCCTGTTTTCGATTCTCGCCCTGGGACTAATCGGAAAAGTTGACAAGTATTTAGATATATGGCTAAATAGAAAAATATGAAAAGTGATTCGTCTGGCGTGTTCAAGGCCTTGGCCGACCCGCACCGGCGTGAGATACTTCGTCTACTTAGTTCCAGAGAGCTAACTGCTGGCCAGATTGTAGAGAAGTTCTCGATTTCTGGACCATCCATTTCGAGGCACCTTTCAATTCTTCGGAATGCCGGTTTAGTCGTGGAGCGTAGAGATGCAAATAAGATCTTCTACTCAATTGTCGAGGAGCGACTTGCGATCTCGGTAGGTAGTTACCTTTCGGCGATCTGTCCTGCACAGATTGTACTTAGGAAATCAGACCCGACTAGAGGAAGTTCAACTAAGAAACCCAAAAAGAAGGTGTGAGTTGAAAGTCGCCATTACTGGCTATAGCGGATTTGTAGGTGGAAACCTGGCCCTTGAGTTGCTTGCTCAGGGCCACGAGGTAGTTGGGATTTCCCGAGGGGTTGATCAGAGGAACTTGTCCCGTCGGGTCTCAAATCTTCCTGGGATCACGATTTGCCAAGTGGCCGATTTCGAGATCGACCAACTAGCGCTCGCATTTGATGGATGTAACGCGGTAGTCCACTGTGCCGGGATAAACCGGGAGATAGGAGATCAGACCTATGACTCGGTTCATATTCGTGGGACTAGAAACGTAGTACTTGCCATGGAAAAGTGCAAAGTCGATAGGTTATGCTTCATAAGTTTCTTGAGGGCAAGACCTAACTGTGGATCGAGATACCACGAGTCCAAGTGGGCAGCAGAGGAGATTATTCGTGGCTCTAAGCTGGACTGGACAATCTTGAAACCAGGAATGATGTTTGGGACGGGTGACCATATGTTAGATCATCTCTCACGAGCGTTGAGGACATTCCCTGTCTATCTTGGTATTGGGGACCGGCAAGTGAGGCCACTTGCGGTAGAGGATCTTGTTGCCGTAATCATTGCCTCAATTGTCGGCGGGAGAAACTCCATGAGAACCCTCGGCCTGGTCGGTCCAAGTGAGCTCGGCTTTGACCAGGCGGCACGATTGGTTGCCAGGGCAACCTCAGTGAGAAGGCCATTTATAAGAGTCCCGATTATCTTTCACTACCTCTTGGCAAAGGTTAGCGAACTGGCTATGACCGTGCCACTGATCTCCCAAGCACAAGTCAGAATACTTCGAGAAGAAGTTATTGAGGCTACGTGTGCACCAGACTTCCTAGACGACGACCTAATTCCGGCAATAGAGTTTTCCGAGCACAATATCGTAAGTAGGTTGCCTTCTCAGGTTCGCTATAGGCTTGACGATCTGCGATGGTTCAGTGCTGAGAGTAAGATCGGTCAGCCCAAACAGTTATCCGCGGACCTATCAGATAAAGAGCCCAGATCAAACAATCTAACGCTAGGAGGTGAACTCCTAATATTTGACGGGGACTGCGGATTTTGTACTGCTAGTGCTAAGTGGGCGAATACCAAGTTCCAGTCTAGGCAACAAGTGGTCTCCTACCAATCACTTAGCCCACGAGAACTGACGGGCCTCGGACTAACAACTGCCGATGTCACGAGCGCGGCGTGGTGGATAGACCGCGCCGGCAATCGCTTTCGTGGACACTTGGCCATTGGTAGGGCCCTTAGAGCCGGGGGAGGCTTTCGAAGGTTAGTCGGAGTCTTGTTTATGTATCCTCCGACAAGCTGGATAAGTAAACTTGGCTATAGTTTTCTAGTCAAGTTCAGACACAAGCTCCCGGGTTCGACCGAGCAGTGTAAGTTATAGCCCGTCTCGGGAAACAAGGTTTATCATTGCCCTCACGTACCGGCGTGTAAAGTACTTTTGTACGGCCCGAGAGATGGGACCAGTCAGCCTTACTAAAACATTTCCCGGCCTGGAGAATGCCCTAACCAGAAAATAAGTCCTATCGCCACTTCGTTCGACCAAGAAAAGCTCCTCGCCCGATTCGAGATGCCCTACTATGGTGCCGTATGCAAACCCATACCGGTCCGGTGTATCTACAATCCTCACGACCCGGCATGGTGCGATAAAATACACTGGGAACAAGCCCAAGATCACTAAAATCGTGGCGTCTTGTGAAACTTCAATATCAGGAAACACTTTGGCCCCGGCACCATGTTGGACGGCCCAAGATTTCAGCCCGGCCTTTGCCCGATCAAAGTCAGAGCCATCTCCGACCTGTGTTCGAACCTCAATGTGGTAGTAACCATTAGGGAGATGATCCTCGGTGGATTGGCCGATCTCATGGTAGCTCAGGGGGTTTGATCGGGCCTTAGCCAATACTTTCTCTAAAGGTTTCTCATTGAGTTTACCTAGTACAAACACTTAACCTACCGAATTGATTGTCGGGACCAAAAAAACTGCAGTCTTGCAACTCCCAGATCTCTCAGAAAGCAAAGTTCTCTATATAGTCTGGTAGTTCATGGTCCACGTTTCCCCTGTTGTCCAGCACCGGGTCACCAAGTTGCATTCTAATGGGAATATGGCCGGCCCAGATGTGTCGGTCTAAGTCCCCTTCGTCCTCGTTGGGGCCACCGGACCTAATCTTCGCTGAAGCCTCTGTAATATCGACTCTGACTACCCGTGTAGCGCGTAACTCCTTGGGACTTGGTGGTCTGGCATCGGCGGAACGTCCAGGTATTACCTGGTCAACAAATAAGGTAAGCGATCGTTCTTTTTCCTCTAAATCAGTCACCTCATGTGCCGGTCCAAAAAGAACTACTGAGCTGTAGTTGAGTGAGTGGTGAAATGAAGCCCTAGAAAGGACTAGTCCTTCAACGATAGTTACGGTTACACATACGAGTTGTCCGTTGACAATTGAGTTCATGGCATGACTCGCTGGTGCTCCATGCAATACTAATGCAGACTCGTCTCGTGCGTATGCGGTAGGAATTACAAATGTCTGACCGTTACTCGAAAATCCTACGTGGCAAACAATACCTCTATCTAAGATTGAAAAGATCGAGGAACGGTCGTACTTGGCGCGATCAGGTAGTCTTCTAAGCTTTGTGTTTTCCCCAGGCCCGAGTGCGCCATCTAGGGTCGAGTCACCAAAAAAATCGTCCTCCATCGAGGAATTGTAGTCGATGGTGCACGATGAGGACAATTCCTCGGGCCTAGTCACAGTGACCTTACAATTGTAGAAGTGGGGAGATGGCTTAAACTCTTCTTAGGGTCTTGGCCCGTCTAATATCTTCAAACTGAATGTGGCAAGAAAAGGCTAAGAGATTCTACTGAAGGTACCACGTAGTATGCCCCGCTTAGGGGGGTCGTGTGGCGAGTAAGTGCGTCACGAACTCCATCGACTGTTCCCGCCATGCTTTCAAGCATCATCTGCAACGGTTTGAGAGTGGCACAAAATCCCACGAATAATGTCCCGTGATTGGAGAGATGTCCATAGGAAGTGTTGCGCCTGTAGATTGCGAGTTCTTGTCCGTCTACCTCGATGACGTTACGCCGTACGTGGGAATCGGCTGGCATCTCATGGTCCTCTAATTCAATACTGTTCTGTTTAGTTCTGCCGATTATTCGCTCCTGCGATGCGCGGTCCAAGGAAGCAAATGAATTTAGATGTTGCCACCTTTGGTACAAAACAACACTGCTACCTGCCGCAGGAGAGGGTTCACATTGAACTGCGACACTTGCAGCTTGGAGCACGGAAGGATTTTCGGTACCGTCGATAAACCCGGTCAGGTCGCGGTTTGCCTGGTAAACCCACCCGTCGATCTCACTTGCCACGGAGGCCGTACCGGCCAGTCCCCAGATAGCGGACGAGACAGCGTCGAAGGTAGCGCTGCGCGAAGCACCTGCAACCCATAGCCAGGCATCATGTTGAGTGGCTGGCATGACCAAGTCCGGTCCGACTACCTCGTAGAACGAGCGAGCATCGGGTGGGGAGGCACCAGGGGCTAACGTCGACCACAGCTCGGGCCTGAAACCAACGACAGCGCCCACCCCGGTTAGGGGAGATTCCGGTCCAAGAAGTCTGACCAGCGAAGAAACTAGAGACCTCACTTCAGCACCGGAAACCAGGTCGAATTCAACATAAGCGTGCTCAGATGCCCCGATAGCGAAGATCCCATGTTGTGCGGTCATCTGGTCAATGATGTACGAGGGAGTGCCCTTATGCCAAATTCGATCCTGCTTTTATATTTTGCTCTGGTTCGATGGACTCAAGGTTCTAAAGAGAAGAAACGAATTAAGGAGTCACACAATCTACTGAGAGCGGCGATATTCCGGGACCCTGGCTCTGTCGAGATAGGGGCGCGGCCAGATCCGGTAATACATGCTCCCACCGATGCGGTAGTGCGTCGTTCTGGCTTGCGTCTGCGGATCAGACCTCTGGTTCTACTGGGGCGACACGTCGCACGCCTCGAAGCGACTGGGCGCACCGCGGATGATCGCCTTCGGCCGACACCCGGAGCGCCAGCGAGTGGCGGTCGGCTTCGGCGCCACAGACATCACCGAGGAACGCGGCGGTCCGGCTCCCTCCCGGCTCTACATCCCCGACCTCTTGCCCGACGTGCTAGAAGGGCTGATCAACCCCGGCCTACTCCTTGACATCGAGACCGACCTCAACGGTATTGGCGAGGCATAAAAGGCGATGAACGAGAGGCGAGCAATCCAGTCGCTACTCCGTGTTGGTTCCCTCGGAAGAGCAATTGGCCAAAGTCCTAAAGGAAGATCGGAGTTACCGATGGGCAAGGTCATTGTTGAAGTCGGCGCCAGACCACTTCATGACATACCTGAGCATCACCGAGGGGGCGCCGCACTGGGGAGCACACGTTACCACGACGAATACCAAGGCCGGGAAGACTCCAAGTAAACGGGCCGATTGTCGCCGATGTCGGCGCGCTCGGTTCGTATTTAGTCACTTCAGCCCCGGATGAATCCGCAGGTGACGGAGTCTGTGGAGACGAGCGGACTCGAACCGCCGACCCCCTGGTTGCAAACCAGGTGCTCTACCAGCTGAGCTACGTCCCCGGAATATACTTTATTTGTGGCCCAATCTTATTACGGAAACGCCGTAAAGGAAAAGCTCAGGTCAAACAGCTAATAACCACATCCTTTGATACCGGAATGTAAGTGTACCATTTCAAGCATTCAACTATGCTCTTGGGATGATCTTGTTGGGCTCAAACCCAGATATGTTTGCGAGTTTGGGAGCGGTTACTGGTGGATAATGCAATTGTGGTTTCGGGACTTCGTAAGTCCTACGGAGACCTCGAAGCTCTCAAGGGTATTGACTTTACAGTCAAGACCGGAGAGGTGCTAGCCCTACTGGGGCCAAACGGCGCAGGGAAGACGACCACGGTTGAGATTCTAGAGGGTTACCGGAAAAAGTCAGCAGGGACCGTAGAGATACTCGGGGAAGATCCCGAGAGAGGTGGATCACGTTATAAAGAGCGCGTAGGGATTGTCTTACAAGAGTGTTCTATCGACCCCTTTCTAAGAGTGGTCGAAGTGCTCAGACAGAGGGTCACGTTTTATTCAAGACCCCTTGACGTCGACGAGATTCTGGAGTTGACCGGCCTAGTCGACAAGCGTAACGAAAAGGTAAAGCGACTCTCTGGGGGACTTCAGAGAAGACTTGACCTGGCCCTGGCCCTGGTTGGAAACCCGGAGGTAATCTTTTTAGACGAACCCACGACTGGCTTTGACCCGTCAGCCAGACATGAGAGTTGGGATATCATCAGGACCCTGTGTAGCCAGGGTAGGACCGTGCTTCTCACCACACACTACATGGATGAGGCCCAGAACCTGGCCGACAAAGTGGTGATTATCGCCAAGGGACAGATTGTAGCTCAAGGAACCCCTGAAACCCTGGGAGGGCGAGACAGTGCTGCTACCCAAATTACGTTTTCGATTTCCTCGACCGCCGATCTTGAGCGGTGTCCGGTTACCCACACGGTAGAATCTCGGGAGAACATGTCGTTGGTAACAATTGAGTCGACCTCTCCGGTGGAGGACCTAAGTGAGCTAACAAAGTGGTGGTTAGGGTCTGGTATTAGTCCGGGGAACCTGAACGTGTCACAGCCGAGTCTAGAAGACATGTACCTGCGAATAACCCGAGATTCTGAGGCCCTATGAGGAACGCTCGGTTACTGGCAAGCCAGGTACGTTATGAACAGAAGGCCTTTTGGAGAAATCCGGCGGCCGGAATCTTTACGGTCGGATTTCCAATCATGTTCCTGCTCATCTTCGGGTCAACAAATCACTCCACCCACGTAACCGGAAATCCCGGGGTTAGTTACGATCAGTATCTTGTCCCAGCCATGTTGGCCTATGGCCTGATGAACTCCTGTTTTACAGCCCTGGCAATTGCCATGACAATAAGGCGCGAGTCAGGAATTCTCAAACGGATCAAAGGTACGCCACTTCCCCCGTATATCTTCCTGGGGGGAGTAATAGGGAACTCGGTGTTAATCTCCATACTCACTACTGTAATAGTGGTCACAATTGGGATTGCTGAGTTTGGGGTATCTATGCCCACTCACCCGGCTGCATTTGTTGTTGTCATCTTGATCGGGGTAGTTGCGTTTTGCACCATGGGGCTGGCCGTTACCATCTTCGTCCCTAATGCCGACTCGGCCCCGGCAATTGTTAACGGGATCTACCTACCGATCATATTTATCTCGGGGGTGTTCTTTCCAATCTCCAACACGTCGATACTGCATAAAATAGGCAACGTATTCCCGGTTAACCATTTTGCCCAGTCCCTCTTGGCGACCTTTGCTGGGTATGGACCGGGATTTGGAATAACCTTTCGAGAGTTTTCGGTCGTAATAATCTGGTCGATTGTTTCCCTGTGGATTGCGATACGACGTTTTAGGTGGGAGCCCAGAAAATGACCGACAGAGCCGAGGATACTGAAAGTTCAGCCAAGACCGCATTGGCAACACGGGTGAGGTCCATAGAAGGAACCTTGATCGATGTAAGCCATAGAATTCATGCCAACCCCGAGTTATGCTTCGAGGAGGTCAAGGCATCTAGGTGGCTATGTCAAGAACTCTCCGATCTTGGAATGGAGCTTGAGTTGGGAGTTGGGGGACTGCCAACTGCCTTTGTGGCTACCTATGGAACTGGCCCTGTAACTGTTGGGATCTGTGCTGAGTACGATGCCCTGCCAGGGGTTGGACATGCCTGTGGGCACAACATAATTGCGGCAAGCGCCCTAGGTGCCGGGGTTGCCCTAAAGGGTCTTGCCGACGACATCGGGGCCACGGTAAAGGTCATCGGGACCCCAGCCGAAGAGGGTGGAGGGGGAAAGATCTTACTTATGGACGCCGGGGTGTTTGACGATATCGACCTTGCCATGATGGTGCACCCGGGACCAACCGAGCAGGTTCAACTGGCCTGTTTGGCCGTGTCACATTTTAAGGTCTCCTTTGAGGGCAAGGCTGCTCACGCCTCGGGATTTCCCCACGAGGGGATCAACGCCCTCGACGCCCACACGATCTCTCAGGTAGCTATTGGGTTGTTGCGCCAGCAACTCCCGACCACGACCAGGATTCACGGAATTGTTCGCCGGGGCGGCACGGCGGCAAATATCATTCCCGATTTTTGCCAGGCCGAGTACTTCGTGAGGACACCAACATTAGAGGAACTAGGCCAAATTGAGCCCCGAGTTGTCAGGTGCTTTCAGGCCGGAGCCTTGGCTAGCGGCGCTTCATATTCCATGGACTATCTCGGACCTAATTACAGTGAATTTCGAGAAGACCCGGTTTTTCAAGACCTCTATCGACGCAACGCTGAGGGACTTGGACGGTCTTTCCCTGATGTTGTATCCACCCCGATGTCAACAGACATGGCAAACATATCTAAGGTTATTCCGTCAATTCATCCAATGATCTCCCTGGACTGTCTACCGATCGTCAACCATCAGGCGGAGTTTGCTGACGTGGCCATTTCCCCCGCAGGAGACCGGGCGGTTATTGACGGGGCCATCGCCCTGGCCTGGACCGCTTATGACCTGTGTGTAAACCCGGATGCCCGGTCTCAATTGATGCCTCGTCTTTGACGTCTTTTCGCTCTGACTAGTTAGCGGATTTTTCCTCAATCAATCTGTGGAGTTTCGCCAAGGTTCTCCGCCGATCTATTAAGCGATATTACGTGTACATCAACTCCTGCAGCACCGGCATACCTGAGAACCTTTCTTACCGTTGAACCTCTGCCAAGTACACGTTGCCAAAGCCTACGACTACTTGAGGCCAAGACAATTTGTGTTATTTGATTGTCCTGGGCAAAACTAATTAGGTCTCGGGCTACGTCGTGTCCCTCTATCTCGTGCCACCTACCCCCCACGTCGATGCACAGTTCACGAAGCTCTCGAAGCACGCTGGTATTGGACCGGCTGGTTTCCTCTTCAGTTGACACGTGAACTACTTCAAGCTCGCCTTTTACCCGGCTTGCAATTCGAGCGGCTCGTCTGACCAGAAATCTCGTCCCCGGGGACGGAGATACTGCCACCATGATTCGCTCTGTTGTCTCCCATAACACGTTAGAGTGTTCTTTTTTCAGGCCTTCTAAGAGTTCTTCTTCAGTCGCATCTGCCAAAAATCGTAAAGCGAGTTCTCTAAGGGCATTTAGATTCTCAACCCGGAAGAAGTGAGATAGTGCCTGTGGTACCTTGTCTTTGGGATAGATGTTCCCGTGTAGCATCCTACGGCGTAAAGCCTCGGGAGATGAGTCAACGAGTTCAATCTGGTCGGCTTTGCGGACTACCCAGTCTGGTACTCGTTCCCGCACTACCGTTCCGGTCATCTGTTCTACTGGATCGGCAATACTCTCAAGGTGTTGAATGTTGACTGTCGTGATCACGTCAATCCCGGCGTCGAGAATCTCTAGGACATCCTGCCACCTCTTTTCATTGTGCCCAGATCCGGGGACATTAGTGTGGGCTAGTTCATCTACAAGAACAACCTGTGGTCGAAGGGCCAATATAGCCTCAAGGTCCATCTCCTCGAAGATAACCCCTCTGTGGTTTATCTGTTGTCGATCTACAAGGGGCAAGCCCTCGATAAGTTGCTTGGTCAACTCTCGGTTATGGTGCTCGACAAATCCAATAACTACCTTGGTTCCTCGACTGGCCCGTCGGTGTCCTTCATTGAGCATGGCATAGGTTTTCCCGACCCCAGCACATGCCCCAAGATAGATCCGAAAGTGCCCGGCAGCCTCTACTACTCCAGCCAACTCGTCAACTTCTACCAGGTCTTGAGGACGGTTCAAGTTTTTCGGATCACTCATCATAGATAAACTCGTAGATCGGGTTCCAGATAACCAGGTTTCCGGCCCAGTACTGTGCGGTTCCTTCAACTTGACATCTAACCCCAACCGCCAATCCAGGCACATACCGCTGCCCAATAAACAGTAGTCCGATTTCAACCGAGCCGTCGGAAAATGAGAATAGCATCGACGGGCTGGTAGCCACTAATGTCAAGGTCTGTCTGGTGATAGTTCCAGTCGCCTTGATCCGGCTTCGTGGTCTGGCTTGGGCTAGGTCATTGACATGTGGGTTCCCTCCCCAATTGGCCTGTGGAGGAATCGTGGTCACTTCAATCGGGATAGTGCAATGTTGAGCGAGAGCACGTCAACGTATTGCCGTCCAATGAATCCGAGTAGCTTGCCGTGAATTTGACCGTCAATTAGGCGCCTAAGCTGGCTTTCCGGGACTGACCTAGCCGCGGATAGGGCCCTCATCTGAGCGAATGCGTCTCGAGGACTTATATCTGGGTCAAGGAGACTTCCCGAAGTTGTAACGAGGTCATTGGTCGGGATTACTCCTTCCCTCTTGAGAGTCTGGGCGGTTTTGGCTACTTGGCTGGCGAGGGCTTTTGAACGTGGCCCGGGTTGATTGGTTCCAGAGACCAGTACACCTCCCGGTCCAGTAGTTATGATTGATCCGTCGGGCCGTCCATGAAACCAGCCGGGTCCGGTCCAGACCTGACCAATTAGGGAAGATCCGTACGGAGTTAGTGAGCCGTTGGCCTGCCTGGCGAAAAATAGTTGAGATATTCCAGTCCCTGCTAATGGGTATAGAAGGCCACACAGTACCAAAAAGACAACGGACGCCACCAAGGCTCGGCGGAGGTTCAAGATCATCAATACCACCCCAGGGAGGTCAATAGAAGATCAATTAGCTTGATAAAGATAAACGGGACGATCACCCCGCCAACCCCATATACCATGACGTTACGTCGAAGAATCGATGTGGCATTAGAGGGTCGCCACCTAACCCCGCGAAGTGCCAAGGGGATCAGGGCAATAATTACTAGGGCGTTAAAGATAACCGCGGACAGGACGGCACTCTGGGGACTGTGCAGGCGCATAATGTTTAGGGCTTTCAACTGAGGGTAACTGGCAACAAACAGGGCCGGTATTATCGCAAAATACTTGGCCACGTCATTGGCGATTGAAAAGGTCGTAAGTGATCCTCGTGTAATTAGAAGTTGTTTGCCGACCTCCACAATGTCGATCAACTTGGTCGGATTGGAGTCCAAGTCGACCATGTTGCCAGCTTCCTTTGCAGCGGTCGTTCCACTGTTCATAGCTACACCCACGTCGGCCTGGGCCAAGGCCGGGGCATCGTTAGTTCCATCCCCGGTCATTGCCACGAGACGACCCCCTTTCTGTTGAGCTCTAATCAACTCCAGCTTGGCCTCAGGAGTTGCCTGGGCCAGATAGTCGTCGACCCCGGCCTCGGTGGCGATAGCTGCAGCAGTCAAGGGATTATCTCCAGTTATCATTACGGTTCTTATTCCAATTGCTCTTAGCTGATCGAACCTCTCGCGAATCCCGTCTTTCACGACGTCCTTTAGCTCAATTACACCGAGTACATCTTTGCCATCGGCCACGACCAACGGAGTAGAACCGGCCTTGGCAACTCTCTCGACAATCTCGTCAAGTTCACCCGGGACTGTCCCTCCCTGGTCGCGCACCCAGTTGCAGACGGACTCGGCGGCTCCCTTACGAATTCGCCTGTCGCCTAAGTCGAGACCTGACATTCTCGTGGTGGCTGAAAACGCAATGAACTGGCGGGACTGGCCTAGGTCACGCTCACGTAGGGCAAATCTCTCTTTGGCCAGGACTACTATTGAGCGTCCTTCGGGAGTCTCATCGGCCAGGGACGAAAGTTGCGCGGCCTCGGCAAGTTCTTGCTCTTGGTGTCCCCCAGTGGGAATAAAGGCAGCAGCCATCCGGTTTCCGAGTGTGATTGTTCCTGTCTTATCTAGCAACAAAGTCTGAACATCCCCGGCAGCCTCAACCGCCCGACCGCTCATTGCTAACACGTTTCGCTGTACCAATCGGTCCATCCCGGCGATCCCAATTGCTGAAAGCAACGCCCCGATTGTTGTTGGAATAAGACACACCAGGAGGGCTACCAAGATCACGACTGACACGGACGTTCCCGCAAAATGGCCAAATGGCTCTAAGGTCACGACAACTGGTAAAAAGACGATCGTCAAAGCGGATAGCAAGATTGTAAGGGCAATTTCGTTTGGGGTTTTCTGGCGGTTAGCCCCTTCAACCAGGGCGATCATTCGATCCATAAAGGTATGTCCACGCTCGGCAGTAATCCTTATTACGATGCGATCTGATAGGACCTTTGTGCCCCCGGTTACCGCAGACCGGTCTCCACCAGACTCACGAATAACCGGGGCAGATTCGCCGGTTATGGCAGACTCGTCAACCGAGGCTACACCCTCGATGATCTCTCCATCCGAGGGGATTTGATCACCAGCCTCGCAGACGACGAGGTCTCCCTTGGTGAGCTGGGACGCTGGGACCTGCCTTAGGGAACCATCATCAAGTAGCTGTCTGGCTTGAGTATCGGCCCGCATCCGTCTAAGGGTATCGGCCTGAGCCTTGCCACGTCCTTCTGCTAGTGCCTCAGCAAAGTTAGCAAACAAGACCGTTAGAAACAGCCAGAACGTTATGCTCCAACTAAAAATACTCGGGTGCGCTATGGCCTCAAGCAAAGTCACCATGGTCCCGACTAACACCACAAACATCACCGGGTTTTTGAGTTGTAGCCTGGGATCAAATTTCTTGAATGCGTCAAAGGTTGCCTGAAGAAGAATCTCCGGGTCAAAGAGTCCCCGAGGTCTTGCAAGACCTCCCGAGCGTTGTGTGCTAGAGGTGTTGTCGACTTGTTGCGCGTTGGTGTTCATCAAAAAAGCTTTCCGTGGCTCAATTGTTCTACAATTGGCCCAAGGGAAACGGCCGGGAAAAATGTAAGGCCTCCAACGATCAAGATAACCCCAATGAGTAGTCCTGAAAACAGGGGAGTGTCTGAGCGAAATGTTCCCGGGCCGGCCGGGACTACGCCTTTATCTGCTAGGGCACCTGACAGACACAGGCATGGAAGCATCACCGCAAAGCGCCCGACAAGCATAGCAAGTCCACCTGTTATGTTATAAAAAGCACTATTGCCATTGAGTCCGGCAAATGCTGACCCGTTGTTGTTGGCCTGGGAAGTAAATGCGTAGAGGATTTCTGTAAATCCATGAGGACCCTTGTTCCCAATTGCACTCTGACCCCCATGTACTGACACGGCAACTGCCGTGAGAATCAAGACGGTTATAGGCATCACGAGGACTCCTAGAGCAGCCAATTTTACCTCCCTGGACTGAATTTTCTTACCCAAGTACTCAGGAGTCCTCCCAACCATCAGGCCTCCGATAAACACGGTTATTATCGCAAAAAGAAGTATTGTATATAACCCACTTCCCACTCCTCCTGGAGATACTTCACCAAGCATCATCCCGGTTAGTAGTCCAAAGCCACCCATTGGATTGAAAGAATCGTTTGCTCCGGCTACCGATCCAGTTGAGGTCTGTGTTGAGGCAACGTTGTATAGAGACGTTAGGCGTGGACCAAACCTGACCTCCTTGCCAACCATGTTTCCGGTCCGCTGACTCACCACGTGCGCACTTGCAACGGCCGGGTTTGGTTGAGTCTCCGCATAAGTGGTAAATCCAAGCCAGACCCCAAAGATGATCGTCATAGTGGCCAAGAGGGCAACCCCTTGACGACCGCTTTTCACCATCTGACCAAACGTATAGGTCAGGGCCACGGGAATCGCCAGAATTAATATCACCGATAGCAACAAAGTAAGTGCGGTGGGATTCTCGAATGGATGCGCCCCATTTGCATTGAAAAACCCGCCCCCATTTGTGCCAAGCTCCTTGATAGGTTCCATAAATCCAACAGGACCTCGGGCGATTATTTGATGCACTCCGTTTAGTGAATTATGAACTTTGGCCGGTCCAGAAAGGGTTTGTACGGCCCCTTGAGCCACAAATACTATCCCTGAGACAAAGGAAATCGGAATCAAGATATAAAAGACTCCGCGTACCAAATCAACCCAAAAATTTCCGATGGTCTTAGAGTCCTTTCGGGACAGCCCTCGAATCAAGGCCACGGCTACTGCAACTCCTACAGATGCACTCACAAATTGCTGGACTGTTAATGCGGCCATCTGGGAAAGATATGACATGGTGGACTCGCCCGCGTAGTTTTGCCAGTTGGTGTTGGTCACAAAAGATACCGCCGTGTTCCATGCCAGGGCCGGAGTAACTCCACCTAGGTGCTGGGGGTTGAGCGGCAAGTGTCCCTGCAAGCGCATGATGGTATAGGTAACCACTAGGGCGACCGCGGAAAATACAATCAAAGAACCGGCATATCGTTGCCAGGACTGCTCACTGTTAGGATCTACAGACAGGACTCGATATATCGGGGACTCTATCCAACGCAGGAAACGGTAACGTCCCTCGTACACGCCGGTCATATAAGCGCCCAAGAATCGCCAGACAAGGGCGAGAATAGGGACCACGACTACAAGTTCGGCGATATAGCCCATCAGAATTTCTCCGGGTTTAGTAGAGCAATACCCAAGTAGATAAAGATGGCCACAGACAAAATCAATAGCAGGATCTGAACGAGGGTCACAGTTTACCCAGGGCTTTAGTTAAGCCGATCATGACTCCGAGGAATCCAGCTACTGAAAGAAACGAAACAATATCTGCCATGATCCTCATGGTAGATAGTCCAATATAAATTAGGCATGAAGCACCGGGTCTAGGACATAAAAAATCTATAAATTTAGCGGTGCGATAACGAAAATGTTATGGCTGGCTAGTCTAGGTGGATCGAGTAACCTATTCCTGGGGCCGTACGCAGTAACTCGTTCCCAGAGTCACCCAATTTACGTCTGAGTCGGTAGACATATACCCGCAAGTACTCTGCCTCACTAGAGTAAGAAGATCCCCATACGTGACCCAAGATCATTTGGTGGGTACACACCTTTCCGGCATTCTTGGCAAAAAATAAAAGAAGGTCAAATTCTTTGGAGGTCAGCTCCAGGGACCTACCTTGGTATCGAGCCTCATGATGGACCAGGTCTATCTCAAGATCGCCCTGTTTTAGATGGCTGCATTCTGGGCCAAATTCGGGCTGTCGCCCCCTAAGTGCGGTCCGAATTCTGGCTTCCAATTCGGCCATACCAAATGGCTTTGTCACATAGTCGTTTGCACCGCTGTCAAGTGCTAAGACTTTGCGATCTTCAAGTCCAATAGCCGACAATACAATGATCGGCGTTTCACTAAATGTCCTAATCCTGTGACATATTTCAAGGCCATCAAGGTCTGGAAGGCCAAGATCGAGAATAAGTAACTCGGGCTGTTCGAGGGCAAACTTTGAAAGCCCCTCTTCGCCGGTGAGAGCGGCAGTCACCACATGACCTCTCGCTGTCAGACCAACCTTTAGCGCTTTTTGAAGAGCCCGGTCGTCGTCAACGACTAGAACTTTAGTCACATCACAAATTACCCCATGACGATTCAAGATGGAAAGCTGGTAGCTTTGGAAACATCGGCTGGTAGGTCGTGTTAAGATGCAGGCCAGCATTCAGGTTGATATTGAACAACTTCGTGAAATGAGAAAGTTCCAAAATAAATGTACAGGTCTTCAATACGAACTAAAGCGGGCAAACTTAGGCGAGGAGCTAGCGGGTTAGTTATTTTCGCCCTCCTTGCCAGCGCGGCATCGTGTTCGACACCCCCGCTAAAGTCACCTGGCACCCCAAAAGAAACTACCGGGTCTTTGAACGGCGTCAACGTAGACATGTCCAGCCTGGTACCGGGCACCCCGTACACTCTTAGAACCTCGAGTGGAGGTGACTTTTTCGACTTTGCCCGCCAGTTAGGAATCAAGGTTATCCGGATTGTTGACTCGCGCGAGCAGGTTACCGGGCAGGAGTACACCAAGGCCGAGTATCGCAATGTTTATAATCAGGCCGCCGCAAGCGGGATCAAGATTATTCAACTTACCTCGGGATCAGCCCGAGAGCCCTGGAAAACTCAAGAGCAGCTCCTGCTCCAAACCTACGGGTTGGCAAAGTTGCCCGCCCTGTGGATGATAGATATTGCCAACGAGCCCACTGTCAACAGTCCAACAATCCTCAGTGAGCTAAAGGCCGCAGCTAGCTACGCCCATCAAGTTGCCCCGGGAATTCCGGTAACGATCGGGGGGTGGAAGTTTCAACCACCCACGGGCCAGCTGATCTGGCAACGGCCCTCGGACCTCAGCTACATAATTGGAATTGTAAACGTGGTTTCTCCTCACCTCTATGGGTACACCCAGGCCTTGAAAAGTGGTAAGAGCCCTCAACTTTGGACCCGCTCATTTCTTTCTCAGGTTCGCCACTATGCCCAGGGGAAACCGATATTCCTCGAAGAGTGGGGAGCCAGTAATGGTGTCGCTCCCGCATCGGGGGCTGGAGAGGTGCAAGGTACTCTTGAGACCCAGGCAACTATCTATCAGGGCGTCCTCGGGGAGGTCGACGCTGAGCGTCACCTAGGACTGCTTGGGTCTACCTCGTGGATCTTTTCTCCTCGTTACCCGTTCCCGGGTGTAACGGGGAGTGGAAACACCGGTTGGGCGATTGTTCTCGACAACGGATCTAAAGTCTTGCCCGCAGCGAATGCTTTCAAAGATCACCTAAATTAGTTGCCAGCGTTCTGGCAAGCTTGAGATCACGCACTTTTTTGAGCCCAGGCCAAACGATCAATCTGGATACATATTATGTCTTGGAAATTGGGAGCGTGAACGTGAAACACGATCCCCCGTTAGGACTTGAATCTACCCAGATTCTTTGCCCATGGGCGACGACGAAGGATTTGGCAATCGCGAGGCCCAATCCACCTCGTCCACCAGATTCACGACGGTTGAACATCTGAAAGATACCCTCTCGTTCGTCAGCGGGAATTCCCGGGCCGCAATCTTGCACAGACACTACCAGGAGCTCATCTGAGAATACTTGCGCAGAAACTACAATGGGGTCTCCGGGAGCACTATAGCGTATAGCGTTGTCTATAAGATTAATCAGTACCTGGCAGATAAGTACGCTATCCACATCGACCAACGGGATCCCTGGAGTTGGCTGGAATAAAACTGAATGTTTCTCAGTGGGTGGGCATACAACCGCGAGGGCTTCGCAAATTAGATCGTCAACCATAATAGGTCGACGTCTAAGCTCAAGAGATCCGGATTGAATCCTGGTCATGTCGAGTAAGTTGGTGACCAATCGGTCTAGTCGATCAGCCTGCATGTCAATTAGCCTTATAAGTTCTTGAGCTTCACTTGATCCTACCGGAGAGTCTGGGTCCAGTAGTGTAGACGTGGAAACCTTGATAGTGGCTAGGGGACTTCGTAGGTCGTGAGAGACAGCCCCAACTAGAGACCGTCGTAACTTGTCGGTTTCCTCCAAGAGCTGGGCTCGCATGGCCTTGTTGCGCATCTGATTTCTTTCTAGGGCCAATGCAAGGTGGTTGGTAAATGCCCGAAGTAGATCTTGGTCTCCACGGGTGGCCAAGTGTCCCCTTAGGACAAGTAGTCCAATGGGATCTCCAGATGGTGAAAGAGCAATTACCTGGAAGTCTTGGTCGGGTTCTCCGTAAGATCCAAGGGTTACCGGCTGTTGGGCCTCGGATGTGAGACGGGCAAGTTCATTTTCTTGAAGCCGATCGCCAGCGCTGGCCACTAGTTCTAGGGCGTGTCCGGTCGGTAGCAAAAGCGCTGCCCCGCTCAAGTTAAAGGCCTGTTTGACTGTCTTCACAATTGTCTCAACCAGCTCTGGCTCGGGTGACTCTTTTACAAGAAGCTCAGAGATATCAAAGAGCCTCCTGAGCTCGCCCGCGCGGCGCTTTGCCTCGGCCCTCGCGCTGTCTAACCTGGAAACCACCTGAGCTACAACTGTCATTACAATTACGTATACCACGAGCGCCGCCCAGTTCTGGGTCTGGCCAACCGACAACGTGTAATAGGGAGGAATAAATATAAAGTCATAAGTCAAAAAGCCGGCAAGGGTTGCAAGTATCCCGGCTACAAACCCCCCGATTGACACGCCAACTACAACAGGTACCACGAGTACAAGGGCAGTTGTCGCCACACTGAGGTGTTCCCGAAATGGGACCATGGTCGCGCTTAGTACCAACAAGAGGCCAAGTGACCACAGTGACCCAGACGCAGCTGTGTGCCAGCGTGTCTTCGTGATCGACTTCTTCCCCCCTGGACGCAAGTTTATGTTCACGGTGTAGTCAATCTTGCAAACTAACCAAAGTGGGTCAATACGTCACTGGAAATCTTGTGCCAGTTGTCTCTGGCCCATGAATCGAAGGGTCTCTCTGAGAGGTAACCGAATGCGACCCGGTTGACCGGGTCAATCCAGACAAAGGCACCAGACTGACCAAAATGACCAAAGGTCTCTAGAGTGTTGGCCGGGGAGGTCCAGTGAGGCTCCTTAGTCGACTTTATCTCAAATCCCAGCCCCCAACTGTTGTCGTCCATGTGGCCAAACCCCGGAAGAATCCCAGATAGCCCCGGGTGGCATGCCGTCCGTGCGACCAGAGTGGTTTCAGGCGATAGTAGCTCTGGGTTGAGGAGTTCTCTTGCCATGACCATGAGGTCGCCAATCGTCCCCCGGGCACCGTGAGCTGGGGACCCAAAGTTATCCGGACGGGCCAAGTTCATCATGGACAAAGGCTCTAGGACGCCCTCGATTAGATACTCAGCAAAGCTCATCTGTGAGCGAGCCTCAAGGTGGCCAGCGAGAATCTCAAATCCCAGATTTGAGTAGATTCGCTTAGTCTCAGGCGGGCACTGGAGCTCCTCTAGATCTTTACCCTCAACATATCGTCCTGAGAGGCTGCGCTGAGGTAATCCAATATTACGATCCAGCCCGGCAAATGGTCTTGGACCAATTCCTGAGGAATGGCTCAAGAGATTTCGAATGCTTGACTTATATGGACCGGTCAGGTCGTCTAGGGATAGTGTCGCCTCTTCAAGGGCTAATAGTATGGCAAGTGAGGTTACAAGCTTAGTTACCGAGGCCCAAGAAAAAGTCTCTGTGGTATCTCCGGCCAGTTCAAGTCCAGCCGGGCTAATTACACCAATTGCCACCCGGGTACTTGGATAAATTTCTACAGAATCTAAAATCCGAGAAAGCCGACTGACCACGGTACCGTGGACTACCTAGGGTTTGTGTACATATCGACCGGTGATCTTCGAGATCTTCCGGGCCAGGGTCCAGATCTGAAATGCCCCGTCGATTACAGTTGCCACGACAACCGCCTGGGCCATTCCCAGACTTGACAAGGGGGTTCCGTCAAGGCGGGGTCGCTTTAGGCCCAGGTTCACTTGACCGTTATCTTCAACGTCCGAGAACCTTAGACATGGATACTACCGAGTGGCCGTAGTCGTGGCGGGCCCTACACGGTTGAAAACCGAGCGACTCATAAAACTCTATTGATCCCTGCCTATTTGAAGTTACGTCCAAGTACATTTCACGAAATCCTAAATCCAGTGCCTTTTCAGTGAGAAACTGTACTATCAACTTACCAACTCCCCGGCGCTGATAAGTAGACGGTACGTACATCCGCTTTAGCTCACAAAGCCCCGGTGGAATCTCGACGGCCTTCTCATCGTGTTGAGACTCCCGAAAGGGGCGAATCTGCCCAGTCCCACAGGCCTGGTTTTTGATGGTGGCTACTGCAACCATGCCGGTTGTCCCACTTGTTAGACCCGGAAGTGCGTCTAGTTCAGCCACCAAATAGTCCGGAAGGGCACCGTCTTGGGTGAGGCCTAGCAGCACCACCCAGGAGTCCCCAAGTAGCAAGAACTCGGAGATAAGGTCACGAACTTGCCTAGTGAGTTCCGGTCTGGTTCCCAGATCAACAACCTCGATATCTCGTGATTCATTTACCACATGACCAGGCTATTTGATCACCAGCAAGCAAGAAAACTTCGGTCTAAAGACCGGGGTGTGTCGACCCAGATATGCCAATCCAACCCAGGCTGACCTGGCAGTTTTGGGCATTGCGAGGAAATCTCCACAACGTGTCATAGTCAGGCTATAGGCTACCTCTAACGTGACCCTGATAAATTCTGATCTCGAAAGCCAAATGGAGGGTTTTGTACGGCCCTCTCAAGGGTGGTCTGACGGTCCGTTTCTAGGTTTTGATCTGGAAACCACCGGGGTGAACCCACTTGAAGATGCCCCGGTCTCGGTGGCCTTAGTCTTGAGATCTTCGGGCCAGACCATCTGCGAAGAATACTTTCTAATAAATCCCGGTCGGCCGATTCCAGCTGGGGCTTTTGCAATTCACTCGATCTCAGACGCCATGGTTGAGGCCAACGGTGTTGAATTGGCCGGAGCCTTGAACAAGATATTTGGGATCATCTCTAAGGCAAGCGAGGTCGGGATTCCAGTTGTAGGCATGAACGTGAGCTACGACCTGACAATTGTTCAGTCCCAACTTCACGAGGTAGGTGGCAAGAGCCTCCTGAACACCCCAGTCAGAGTGATTGACGTGTTAACCTTAGATCGACATTTCGACCGATACCGCAAGGGGAACCGAAAACTCGGAACCCTGTGCGACCACTACGGGGTAGACCTAATTGACGCCCACAACGCCCTAGGTGACGCCCAGGCGTCGCTTCAAATCCTAGAGCGCCAGATCGAGCGCTTTCCTGAGTTGTCTACGCTCAGCCTCGATCAACTCCACACGGGACAGGTTGAATGGCACAGACAATGGGCCGAGGATTTTTCCAAGTGGCTTGAACGCCAAGGAAAGCCTCCCCTGTCGAGTCGCGAGAAAAACTGGCCGTATTGTACGGACTAGAAATTGGGTTGCAACGAGCTAGTTGATCTAGAACCGATATGCAATTAGCGAGATAGCGATATACTGGGTAATCCAGCCAAATATCGTGCACGAGTGGAAGACTTCATGGAAGCCGAACACTCTGGGCGAGGGGTTTGGTCTCTTGAGTGCGTATATAACCCCGCCAGCTGTGTAGAAGAGACCGCCAACCAGGACAAGAACTGTCAGAGCGACTCCTCCCCCTTTTACCATCTCGGGAATCACGACTGCTGCGGTCCAGCCAACTACTAGGTAAGTAGGTACTAGCACCACCCTGGGTGCCTTGGGCCAGAACATCGACAAGATCACCCCGAAGGCGGCCCCAGACCACACTACAGCCAGGACAACTCGTGAGGTCACCCCGTGTAGGGCTAGTAGGCATAGTGGGGTGTAGCTACCGGCAATTGCCAGGTAGATATCTGCGTGGTCAATTCTCTGGAGCAGGCGACTTGGTCCACTCCTCCAGTGGCCTCGATGGTAGAGGGCACTCACCCCAAACAGAGCCGAGATGGCCACCGAGTAGATCGCACACGATATCTTGGCCGTGTCTCCTTTGGAAGCCACCACCAAGACAAGTCCCGTCACCAGTGACACCGGAAAGGCAATCATGTGGAGAACCCCACGTAGTTTTGGCTTGTTATTGGTGGCCGTGGGGTCCACTAGTTGACCTCCAAAGATGACCTGAGGGCGTCAATCAGGTTCCTCTGACGCTCATCGGCGGTTATATTCAAGCGCATCTGGTTCATGACATATCCAAATCCAATCTCATGAGTTGCGTCGCCAAACCCTAGTGATCCCCCAGCCCCTGAGTGACCAAATGAGTTTGCCCCAACCATGGGCACAAACTCGTCGTCGGCCAACATGAAACCAAATCCGAATCGGCTCTGGGATGGCAATACTGCGTCAGGTCCACACGAGAGTTCAACCAGCCCGTCCTTGAGAGTCGCTGGACCTACCAGCGATACCCCGTCGACCCTTGCGGCCACCGCCCCATACATCTTGGCCAGGGACCTGGCATTTGTAATCCCGTTGGCCGCCGGGATCTGAGCCTGGTGGACCTCGGGCGAGTTGAACGGCCCCTTTCCACCCATGAACTGGCCAAAGGAACCATTCAGAGTGAGTGCCCGAACCATAAGTGAGTCTGGCGTCAGAAACTTTGAGGCCAACTCGATTAGTGCTGGATCTAGGTGATCAATGGATCCCATCTGAGACAGGGGGGCGATTCGAAGCGGTGACACCCGGTCCTCATAGTCGGCTGGTAGCCCGATCCAGAACTCTAGGCCGAGCGGACCAGCCACGTGTTTGGAAAAGTATTCCCCAATCGACGTCCCGGTTATCCGAGCCACGAGTTCTCCGGCTAACCACCCAAAGGTCAGGGCGTGATAGCCGTGTCGGCTTCCCGGATCCCAGATCGGGTCTTGGTGCTCTAGGGCTAATATTACCGGGTCCCAGCTAAGTATCTCTTCCAGGGTCAACGTGGCGTCTATAACCGGTAGCCCTGCCCGGTGGGAGAATACGTCTCTCACGGTCGTTTGGGCCTTTTTTGGATTCCCCTTTGCGAAGGTCGGCCAGTATTCAACAACTCGGGCATCTGGATCGAGGAGTCCGTTCTCAATAAGTTGGAGTGCACATACCGTCACAGCCCCCTTGGTAGATGAGAACACCATCTGGAGTCTGTCTTGGTCGTAGGGCTCTTGCCGGTTCTTGGAACTCCACCCACCCGTCAAGTCGACCACGGGGTTGCCCTGGTAATACACGCAGACCGAGGCCCCAAAGTCACCTAACTCTACGAAGTTTCGCACGAATGCCTCGGCTACCGGTCTAAAATCCTCGGAGAAGGTTCCGAAAATCGGCAGGTCGTCAGGTGTTTCAATGAGGTCTTTTGCTGAAACCATCTTGTCTGGCTGGGTACACTTTCTGGTGGTGTGATTAGTTCTCCTGAAATCCTAGAATAGAATGGTCCGATGCGAACAATCGTCCGGTTTGTAAGAACCATCGGAACCTCGGCGATAGTTGCCGCTGTTGTTTTAGCTATCCTGCTACCCGCCGGGGCCTTTGCAATCAAGACAGCCGGCTCGGAGATCCAACTCAACCCCTTAGATATCCACCCGATCAATCAACCCTCGTACGTGTACGACGACTGTAACCCCAACCCCGGTCCTGGCCAATGTAGGAACAGTGACATAATCGCAACCCTGTCTAACAATGACTATACTCAGCCGGTATCCAGTCTGTCCGATGTGCCTCCAATTGTTATCAAGGCAATCTTGTCGGCCGAAGATCACACTTTTTGGGAGCACGGAGCAATCGATTACAGATCAATTTTCAGGGCTGCCGAACAGGACCTGATCCACCACAGAATTGTTCAGGGTGGCTCAGACATAACCCAGCAAGTTGTCAAGAACGAGATCTTAACGCCCAAGCGTACTTTTACGAGAAAAATAACAGAATTAATAGATTCATATCGCCTATATAAAAAGTGGGGACGAAATAAGATTCTTCTGGAGTATCTCAACACGGTCTACTTTGGTTACGGGGCCTATGGAATCCAGGCCGCCGCCCACGTGTTTTTTGGGACCACGGTGACGAATCTAAATGGAGCTCAAGCAGCGCTCCTGGCCGGGATGATTAGAAATCCATCGCTCTACGACCCAATATCATATCCCAAGAATGCTCTTTTTAGGCGCAACACGGTTATAGATCAGATGGTTTCCGACACAAATCTTAGTCCCCAGATTTCCAAGTCCCAAGGGGCCTTTCTCAAGTCCATTCCACTACCTACCACCGTGTCACCACCATCTCAGCAGCACTATTCTCCGTTTGTAACCGAGGTCGTCCAGTACCTCCTAAAGGACAGTGCTCTTGGTTCTAGCGCGGCGACAAGATACCACGAACTCTTCAAGGGTGGCCTTCGGATTTATACCTCCTATGACCCAACTCTCCAGGCAAAGGCCGACCAGGCGGTTGCTGAGATCTTGCCCAACACCGGGGGCAAGTTTACGGCAGCCCTGATCGCCATGAACCCGGCCAACGGATACGTGGACGCACTGGTTCCCGGTAACCCGTCGTCTAACCTGGGATACGACGTCGCAACCGGGTATGGGGGACTCGGGCGCCAACCCGGGTCATCGTTCAAGGGTATTGACATGGCGGCCGCGCTAGAAGTAGGGATCGGTCCAAATGACACCGTAGATGGTACCTCTCCGTGCACCTTCAATATGCCAGGCGGACAAAAGCCCTACGTCGCAAACAACGCTGAGCCTGGGGACGGAATTGTAACAGTTCAGCTCGCATTGACCGACTCTATTAACTGCGCCTTTATCAAGATTGGCCTGGCAGCAGGGGACCAGAGACTCGCCTCTCTGGGCGAACAGATGGGAGTGAACGATCCCCTAGGCATCAACCCGAAGCTTCCCGGTAGTCCATCCAATCCCCTACTGGCGGTGCCGTCTATGGCTATTGGTTCTGAAGACGCCACCCCACTTGAAATGGCTAGTGTCTACGCAACCATTGATGACGGTGGCGTTTACCACACGCCCGTTTTCGTCACCAAGGTTGTAGCGCCCTCTACAGGGGGCAACCAGGTCTTGGTAAACAACACCAACAACCCGGGCAAGCGAGTTCTTACACTCACGAACGCTGAAATAGAGACCCAGATGCTTGAGCAGGTAATTGAGCAAGGAACCGGAACCGCAGCAGCACTTCCAAACCGTCCTGCGGCTGGCAAGACTGGAACTACTGACCAGTTTCGAGATGGCTGGTTTTTGGGATACACCCCCCAGTTGGTTACCGCCGTGTGGATGGGAGATCCACTCGGTGAGGTATCCATGTACGACGTAGGTGGCATTACCGTCTACGGGGGAACTTACCCGGCAGAGATCTGGCAGAGATTTATGGCTAGCGCATTACAAGGCCAGCCCGTACTCCAATTCAAGGCCCCACCGCCTGGATCCATTCCAGCTGGCGGGCAGTACATCGATTGCGGTTCCTTTACTTCTGGTACCTACGGGGCGACACCTACAACGGCAGCAGACGGATCACCCCCATCCCAGTCGTCTTCGAATGCTATACCGACTAGCTGTCTGGTGACCGGACTGTCAGCTCCCCCGACTTCGTCTACATCTTCCACGTCGTCTACCTCGTCGTCAACGACTTCATCATCTACTCCCTCGTCTACGTCAACCTCATCCACGCCTACGACGATTCGGTCCACGACTACTAGCGGTCCTACCACGACGTTCCCGGTCACGTCATCAACCCTCACAATCCCTCCAACTACTACGTCGACAATCCCGTGATGGTCGGGTAAGTTACAGGGTGTGACCGAACTAGACATACTCGTCTCGCTTCAGGACCAAGACTCAATCCTTGACGCCTTGACCCAAAAGATCGAGAGTCTGCCCGAACGGGTTGACATTCTAGCTATTCAAGGCAAGCTTGAGTCCTTAGAGACCCGAAAACTTGAACTGTTTGGAAGTCAGAGCGAAACTCTCAACCGGCAGAAAGCCTTAGAGCTAGAGGTCGACAAGATTACCCAGAGAGTCGATCGACTCACCGGTCAACTCAAGAGCGGAGCGGTTACCAACCTGAAAGATCAACTGGCCGTGTCAAGTGAGATCGAAAATCTCATTCAATCCCGATCATCACTTGAAGATGACCTCTTGAGATACATGGACGAGATCGACCGGGGCGAGCACGAACTTGCTGTCTTGTCGGACCAAGGTGAGTCACTTCAAGACAAACTTGCCAAGCTGACCGAGCAAGCTAAAGTAAAGTTAAGCGAGATCGAGCAAGAAATCGAAAAGGAGACTCCAGAACGCACCAGGTTAGCTTCTGAAATCTCCCCCGGTCTTCTGACCAGATATGAAAAACTTAGAGCCAAGCTAGGTGGCGTGGCCGTGTCTCGAGTGATTGACGGAAAGTGCACGGGGTGTCACCTGTCCATTCCAGTGAGTGAGCTGGAACAAATATCGCATTCAGATAGTTCTAATTTGCGCTTTTGTGAGCAATGTGGGCGAATCGCAATATACTCTAGGCCAGGTGTGTGACAGCTGACAATGGTGGCTATTGGGAGGTCGCAGCCGATGGAGGGGTCTTTAGCTTTGGCAATGCAACCTTCTACGGTTCAATGGGGGACAAGCCCCTCAATGGAGATGCGGTGTTTTACGGGTCAGCTGTAGGTGATGTTTGAATGAAAGTTATTCAACATGTTGAGTTCTAAGGATGAGCACTCTTGCTTGGAATTGTTCGTCCGAGTACGTGCATTAGTTCTATCCGCCATGGCTCTTACTATTTTGGGATCGCTTCAATTAGTAAGTCCGGCCTTTGCTGATGGCAGTTGGCAATTTACGCCTTCTCCTTTTGACCCGACGGGTACTCTGGCTAGTGTTTCATGTCCTACGATCGTGTTCTGTGTTGCCGTTGGAGGTGGAGAAATTCAAAATAGTCAAACCGTTTCACCGCTAATTGAAGAATATAACGGTTCACAATGGTCAGATACGCTTTCCGGCATAGAGTCCCAAGATGCCACCCTGTTTGGAATTTCTTGTTCTTCGATAGACTTTTGTATGGCGGTTGGGGCCCATGGATCAGAGTCAACTCTTTTTTCAGAATCCTTCAATGGATCGACTTGGGCAGTGGTGTCTACCGCAAACGGTAAAGTGATTCCTGAATTGACTGAAGTTTCATGTACGTCTTCGAGCTTCTGTATCGGGGCCGGAGGAAGCAGTGGCACCGTAGCAATCTACAGCGGAACGTCCTGGTCAGAAATGACCCTTAGCAGTATCCCTAGTGTTAGTGACGTATCTTGCGCATCAGCAGAATATTGCATGGCAATTGATGATGTGGGTTATTCCAACATGCAGAATAGACAGGTTGCATCAGTTTACGATGGCACAACCTGGAAGACTATAGTATCACCGGATATTCCCCAGGGAGAAGCTTGGGCATCTCTAACCAATGTATCATGTATAAGTCCAACGTATTGCATCGGAGTCGGTGACGCGGGAGTAAGTTATCTTGACTCGACATTCTTTTCTGAAAAGTACGATGGAGTTTCTTGGTCAACAATTTCCAATCTTTCTAACAATGGGTCAGACGTGCAGGTTCTAGGACTCGATTGCTCAACAATAACGTACTGCGAGGCGATCGGTGTTACTAGTTCCCCTCCGCCTGGACCTCAATACAATTCTGTAATTGAATCGTATAATGGTTCACAATGGTCACAAATCCCCAATCCCCAAGAACCGATTGGAAACAATTTAGGAATAATTACAGACGCTGGCATACTTCAGCACGGAATTGGTTACTATACTCTTGGCATTTCTTGTCCTCAGGGAATCTATTGCGTGGCTGTTGGATACACAAATCTACAAGTGTCCCCTACCTCTACATCCACACTAGTGCTCCCGCTGATAATGACAGATAAGAAATTCGTCGCAATGGCCCCATCTTCGGGAGGATCTGGGTACTGGCTGGCATCATCCAACGGGGGTATTTTTGATTTTGGGAGTGCAGCGTCTCTTGGAAGCGCATCCAATGAGCCCCTCAATGCTCCAATAGTTTCCATGGCAGCCACTCCCGACGGCCAGGGTTACTGGGAAGTAGCAGCCGATGGAGGGATCTTTAGCTTTGGCAATGCAACCTTCTACGGTTCAATGGGGGACAAGCCCCTCAATGCTCCAATAGTCTCCATGGCAGCCACCCCCGACGGCCAGGGCTACTGGGAGGTTGCAGCTGATGGAGGGGTCTTCAACTACGGCGATGCGGGGTTCTTTGGTTCGGGCACGGGACTGAATCTTGGAGCGCCTGCTGTTGGAATGGCAGCCACTCCCGACGGCCAGGGCTACTGGGAGATCGCAGCTGACGGAGGGGTCTTCAACTACGGCGACGCAGGCTTTTATGGGTCGGCAACCTAATAAGGTAGCTGGAGAGCCCACTAAGGTAGATCTCTAATGAGCCGACGACGCAAAGCGCTCAATGGAGTATTCCCGAAATTAAGAGGCCACTACTAACGGGTAAAGTCTTTAGCCAAATACTCACTCTTACCCTCTCACCAAGGTAGTCTACTTCAAGAGTGCTAGTTCTATTGAGACACGGTCAGTCGACTCTAAACCGAGGTGGTCGGCTGCTCGGGATTACTAATCCATCACTAAGTGATCTGGGAGCCAGTCAGGCGAAATTGTGTGGTTCCCTTGACAAGGACGCCCACACGATTATTTCCAGTCCCCTTTCAAGGGCCTACCAGAGTGCCACGTTCGCGTTTCCAAACCGAGCAATCTCAACAGATAGTCGTTGGACCGAGATAAACTACGGCTCTTACGAGGGTAAGAAATTGTCTGATATACCACCTTTGGACCTTGAGAAATGGATGAGTGACCCCGATTTCCAACCACCCTCAGGGGAGTCTCTCCAAGAGGTCCAAAGAAGAGTTACCCAAGCCCTCGATGACCTGTTGGAGCTGGCCGCGAGTGAGACCGTAATCGTGGTTAGTCACGTAACCCCGATCAAGGCTGCCGTTGCGGTTGCACTTGGGGTGGACATGAGAATCTCCTGGCATATGAGACTTTCTCTAAGTTCAGCCACGACCTTGGCGGCTACTGGCAACCAATACAGCCTGGTCGGGTTCAACGACGTCTCACATCTCGGCGACCTGGCGATTACTTAGGGACAGAGCCCCATTGTGTACTAGGGGCCCAAACAGTGGAGCTGGCTATACCAACTCGGTGGGCCTGGTTTGTAGTTTGGCCAAGTGCCACCCGGAGAAGAGCTGGCATGGCTCTCTCCCAGGGAGATTGTGCTCTGAAATACTTGTTTGGACACAAGCTTGCCAGCTAGCGGGGTTAAGTGAACCCCATCGTTACACCTCGTTATAAGACCCTTATAGGATGACGTGAACGAATTGGACGGTGCCAAAATTCCATTTAGGTCCAAGTAAGAAACCTTCCCGGGATTATTTCGGGCCACGTCTTCTAGGAGTTTATTATACGCGACTACCCGACTCGGATTATCTTCTGGCCAGCCCTGACCACTTGGTTGTGTGCCACTGTTGTAATAAGGGCTGGATATCAAGATTACATGAGCCCCCCGGGACGTAAGCACCGAAAGTGCTGCCTGGAAACGTTGGGTGAGATACCGATCAAAGTTACCCTGCCCGATTCTTTCCCAGGTTCCACCGATTGACTGATCCATGAGGTCTGCCCGGGCAAAGTAGATGACCACGTCTGGATTGAACCTATTTACCCAGGCCTGCCAGGTATCCAAAAGTACCTGGGGCTGGTTTGCCTGGCAAGGCTTGCCCGGTGCCGATGTATACCACAGGACCTTGAAGTCTCCGTCCATGGCCAGTGAGCACCCAGGTGATCCCTGGTTGACCAATTGAACGTTATATGAGCCTTGCAGGTCTTGCAGACCAACGCCGAGGGTCCCGGCCATAGAGTCTCCCACCAAGAGGACCTTTAGCTTTGTAGATGCTCTGGGAATTGACCGACCAGAACCTTGTGCCAGGGGAAGGTCTACCGAGTTCTTGTATGCCGAGTTATTAGTCAGTGACACCGTGGCCGTGGCCGACGAGTTTGCATACGCAGAGGTTACGAAGATAGACACCAAAGAACATACAATCCCGGCCGCCACGGCCACCGGCGCCCGCAGCCCGTGTATGGCCCCGGCCCGAATCTTGCACTCGACGAGATAGTAAGAGGCGGTGGCCAACGCAATCACGGTAGCCAGTCGGGCCATAAAAAGCCATAACCCACTCAGAGATGTGTAGGAGGTATTGATAACCAACAAGGTCGGCCAGTACCAAAGGTATACCCCGTAAGAGATCTTCCCGAGATAGGTTAGAGGCGAGAACCCGAGCACGTGGGTGATAGGATGTTCGGGGAGCTGGGACACACACCCTATTACACACGCACTTAGCACGGAAGCCACAAAGAACCCCCCCCGGAACGCGAACGGGGAACTTTCAGACATCATGCTCCAGATGATCCCGGTACCAAAAACTCCCGCAATCCCAAGTACTCCAATCACTTTGGGACCCCGAGGACTGTCTTTGAGGGGCCAAAGTTCAAGTACTACCGCCAAGCTGGCCCCAATCAATAGTGACTGCGCCCGGGTGTCGGTCCCATAATAAACCCGGGTCGGGTCAGAACCGGGGTGGTACAAGATCGCCATGAGCACCGCCGAGGCAACCGATCCGACCATCCCAATGCTCAGGAGTGCCTTGAGGCGTGCCCGCTTTGGTCTGTCCGACAGTTGATTGGACCGTCGATAGACAATAAGTACGCCAGCTACTATAAGAGGCCAGACAATGTAGAACTGTTCCTCAATGGCCAGGGTCCAGGTGTGCAGGAGGGCCGAGGGCTTGGAGGTAACAAAGAAGTAGTTAGCGTGAGCGAAGATGAAGTGCCAGTTGGCATAGTAGAACAGAGTTGCGATGGAATCTGACTTGAGGCTCGAGCTGGCCAGGGCCCCCGGGAATACCAATGTGGCAAGTCCGAGTCCCACGAGCATCACAAAGAGCCCCGGGAGAAGCCTCCGGGCTCGTCTTATCCAGAAATTAGATAGCGAGATGGTAGTTGACTTGCTCCACTCGGCGATCAGCAGGGTCGTGATTAGAAATCCCGACAGAGTAAAGAAAGTATCAACCGAGTAAAAGCCTCCCGTGATCCACGAAAATCCGGAGTGATAGGCGATTATTGCCAAGACCGCAATGGCCCGGATTCCGTCGAGTCCGGGGAGGTAAGAGATTCTGCCTCGTGGCCCGGGTGATAACCGTGGTACATCCTGAACTCGGTCGGGCACTAGTTAGCTGGTACTTTCCTAGAGCCCTGGGACGGACATCTCACGACTACTACTAACGCGATCAATCATGTAGCTTACCCCGAGGGCAGACAGTACAACTAAGGTAGGCTCTGCGGCAGATTGAAACCGGGTGGTCCCATATGTAACGAACACGGCCACGACAACCACCAGAACAGGTCCAACAAGGGGGCTAATTGGGAGTTTCAACCGGCGGACGGTTGCAAAGACTCCCGGTATCGTGAGGAGGGCAAGTAAGTAGAAGGACCACCTAAAGGCCGCGTCCGCACTCGGGTTCCACTGCTCCACAAAAGAGTTCAGGTTTTGCTGCTGGCCGGGGTTGAACAACCAAAATACTCGGCCCTCTCTGGCCAGGATTACTTTCGGGAGAGATCCCAGGTGGGCGCCAATGTAGTTCAGGCCGACCTTTCTCCAGTAGGTGTCGGAGACGGACTCATCCCCGTGCTTGGGAGGTGGACCGTCTTGTTTTGTTACCGGGCGGTTCTCAAGGCAGTTGGGAAGGTCCCAGAATCCAATGAACTTACCACTGTAGACCGTGTTGCAGTTCGACACTGCCAGGGTCATGCCCAGTTGGGTCGAAAGGAACTCTGGCTGGGAGAACCGGGACAGGTTGAACCCAATCCACGGGGCCAGACAGACAATCGAGGCCCCGATAGTTACGACCAGTACTTCAAACGAGCGCCGTATGGAGACACAAAATAGCTTCTGGCGGTAGAGGTAGTAAATCAAGAACGGGGGGATCAAGACGTCAAGCAAGATCAACTCAGACCTGGCATAGGAGGCAAAGGCAATGATTACCCCGATCCAAATCGCCATCTTTATTGAGGGCTTCTTGAGAAACCGATACGACTCGGCTATCAAGAGTGAGATAACCAAGATTGACACGATCTCGGACATATCCGTCCCGTCAAAGATCCACATGCCCGGATAGGCCGACCCGATTAGTCCCGCAATGACACTGGTCCGCCGTCCGGCCATTCGCAAGGCGGCAACAGCGAGTAGCAACACAGAGAGTTCGCCTAAAAAGCACCCCGCAATTCGCTGGTCGTCAACGGTACTAAGTCCCAAGAGGTCTTCGCCGGCTAACGTGACACTATATAAGGGAGGGTGACTGGCCGAGGGTTGAATTTGCCCGGTCTCATAGTACTTTGAAGGCAACACGAAGAATTTTCCCTGAAGGAGAAGGTGGGCCTGGTCGTGGTAGTACAGGGCATCGCCTCCGATCCCGGTCTTTACCTCGTGTTCAAAGAACCGGTTACAACCGGGGTAGTTGTCCTTTCCCAGACAGTGGGTCCCATACTGGTGAAACCCCACAAACTCGTACGCGCTCACAAAGCCCACACGAAAGCCCAGACCCAAGATCACAATAACCCCCAACCAGGCCAAGTACTTGGTCCTGGTGTCTAGCGAGAACACCGACCTAGTTGGTTGGCGTCAAGCCGTCGGACTGTTTTGAGGCCCAGTTGAAGATCCCTTTGGCCATGGTGGAGGTCTCGTGAAGCGCTCGCTCCCGATAGATCTGGGACCTTACCTGGGCCACTTGTGAATCGGACGGGCTCGCCAGAAAGGCAAACTCAATTAGGTGGCAAGCAAGGCGGTAGTCGTCCTCCTCTAGGAGCTCAAGAGCTCTGTCAACTAACCTGGTCGGCCCACCGGCTAATGAGGAAATCTCCTGGGCCAACTCATTAGACCTGGCCGGTTTCAGGTTTGAGGGATCACCGTCATACCACCCCCCGTACTGGCGCCACACGGTCCGAATAACAAACTCGGGTTCATCGTACACCGGACGTAGGTAGGGCTTTTCCATGAGGCGGTCCGGTGGAATAACCGAATGAATAATATCGTTCAAGGTGGCTCCCTGGTTCATGAGCTCTATCGTGGCCTCGACTAAGTACTCTAGAAGCTCGGCCGTGTCACCCAGGGCCTGGTCAACTCGATTTGCCCCGACAACCGGGAGTCCGTGGCCTGGAAGCAACGTGGTTGCCCCGAGCCCCTGCATGGTTCGAAGGGCCCGGGCCCACTCCCTGGGATAGCGTTGAACCTTTTGTGGGTTGCCCGCGTTTGGTGAGGCCCATATAAATAGGTCACCGCAACATATCGTCTTGAGAGACGGGAACCAGGTCCAGGTGTGATCGTCGGTCTCTCCCTTGGCATGGTACAAGGTGAACTCGAGTCCACCCACCCTAGCTGCCAGGCTGGTCTGATAGGTCTCATCTGGATACCGGTACTCCACGGGCCACTCGAAGTTGGGTAGTCCAAATTGGCGTTGATTGATAATTGAGTTATACCCGGCCGTGAATTTGTAGCGGTCAAAGCGATCGGCAAGGGCTTCGTGGGCCATTACCCTGGGGGGTGCCCAACCTTTTTCTATCGCTTCTTGCTGGTAGAGGGGAACCCCGAACACGTGGTCGATGTGCCCGTGAGAGTACACGGCCGTGTCAAGCCGGGACGGGTTCCACTTGCGAACCTGATCGAACACGCTCTTGGCCAGGAACTGACTGCCCGTGTCCACCATTACCAGGCCATCGTCGGTTGCAAACACTGACACGTTAGCAAACGACGGAACGAAGGCACACGACGAGGAAACCAAGACCAGCGAGGATGCCTGAGTAACCGGGTGATGATCCTCGATGGATACCTTCCCCGTCCACAGGTCGTCTACTAGCTCAAAGATGTCTTTTTGCACAGAGAAATACTACCCGGTTGCCAATGCGGGTGGCTGGCGCACCTAGAAGTACTCGTGACGACAAGTCGGCCTGTAGGCGGGGTTCTGTCCATCCGGGAGGGCCTAATGGCCCGGCCCGGACTGTGTAGTCATCCATCTAAGCGGTCTACCAGGAGACTGCACCAGGTCACGGCCTGGTGCGAGCGAGCAACCCGTGTCTCACATTTGACCTTGCTCCGGGTGGGGTTTACAAAGCCAACCGAGTTACCCCGGTTGCTGGTGAGCTCTTACCTCACCGTTTCACCCTTGCCCGTGTTGAGCCCGAGTCGGGTCAACACGTCGGCGGTCTACTCTCTGTTGCACTTTCCGTCGGGTCACCCCGCCTGGCCGTTAGCCAGCACCCTGCTCTATGGAGCCCCGACCTTCCTCGACAAAAAAGCTACTAGGTAACTTCTTTGCCGCGACTACCCGGCCAACTTGTCGTCGATGACGAGTCTACCTCGATTAATCCCGGCCCGCATGGTGAAGGGCTTTCAGCGCGGGTTCACTCGGAGGTGGTTAGACCGTAGAGGTTTCCGTCAGGGTCGCAAAAGGTCGCCCACCACTTGCCCCACGGGGCCAGGGTTGGAGGGTCGGGGAACCTGACCCCGCGCAGGGTAAGTTCCTCGTAGGTGTCTTGCATGTTGGTGCACTCAAACATCACGTTTGAGTAGGTCCCAATCCGCGATTCCTGGCCCTCTGGGGTAAATAAGACCAGAACGGTGGGATCTCCGGGAAGTCTGACCTCGATCCAACGGGGTCCGTCTTCATCTTCTCCCATGGGTTGGTTGGTGAGTACCTCGCACCCCAGGGCGTCCTCGAAGAAGGTCAGGGCTCTGCGTTGATCGGCCACGTATATCCCGACCGACCTAACACCTTTGAGCATTACGGCCTCCTCTCTAAGTTATTGATTAGGCCCCCGAGAAAAGGGGATGGTCTATTGAGCATAGATCTTCGCGTAGTTGGGCCACCACATGCACGAGGCCACCTCCAGGGCAAGGTCGTCGGGGACGTGCCCGGCTACCCCGTCGTCGATCGCGGCCTGGATCGTACTAACCGCCACGGCCGCCGAGACGGACCTCACGTCGTGGACCGAGGGCAATATGGCCGCCCCGGGACGCGCTGGGTCGACCATGTCGGCCACGGCTAAGGCGGCCTGATAAAACATTGAGTCGGTTATGGTCCGGGCCTTGCATACAACAGTTCCCAGGCCAAGCCCCGGATACAACAGGGCGTTGTTGGCCTGGCCGATCTCATAGGTTGTCGATCCGAGCGCGACCGGTTCGAACGGACTCCCGGTGGCTACGAGGGCCTTCCCGGCGGTCCAGCCAAGGAGGTCCCTCGGGGTGGCCTCTACCCGTGAGGTCGGGTTGGACAGGGGGAGGATGATGGGCCGGTCACATCCTGCGGCCATTGCTTTGACTATTTCCTCGGTGAAGGCCCCGGCTACCGCCGAGGTCCCGATCAAGAGGGTCGGTCTGACCTGGCGGACCACCTCTGCGAGATCAATAATTGCGGTGCGCACCCGGTCCCAGGTGGACACCTCGGCGAAGTCTCGCGCGTAGGGCACCTGGAAGTCATGGAGCGAGTCCCTCATGTTGTTGGTCAACAAGCCGTCTCGGTCCAGGCACCAGAACTGGGCCAGGGCGTCTTGTTCGGTCGCCCCGTGGCGGACCATGGCGTCTTTTAGTTGGTCGGCTATCCCGATTCCGGCCGTCCCGGAACCAAATATCACGACCCGCTGGTCTTCGAGGGGAACCCCGCTCACCCTACACGCGGCCAAAACAGTGGCCAGTGCGATCGCCCCGGTTCCCTGCATGTCGTCGTTGAAGGTGGCAAATTGGTCGCGGTAGCGATTTAGGATCTCTCGGGCATTGTCTGCCCCGAAGTCCTCCCAGTGCAAGAGGGCGTGGGGAAAGAGCTTTCTAACAACCTCGACATAGTGGTCAATAAAGGCCAGATACCGCTCAGCGCGAACCCGGGGGTGGCGGTTACCGATGTACACGGGGTCGTTGAGTAGAGAGTCCCGGTCGGTTCCAACGTCGATCATTACCGGGATAACCCGAGCAGGGTCGATCCCGGCGGCGGCCGTGTACACGATTAGCTTGCCCACGCTGATGTTTATGCCCCCGACCCCCCAGTCTCCGATACCTAAAATTGCTTCGGCGTCGGTGGCGACGATGAGGTCGATGTCACCTGGACCAACCCCCAGGTCTCTAAAGGCCTTTTCGACATGCTCGGGGTGGTCTATTGAAAGGTAGATACCCCTCGGAGTACGATACTCATGGCTGTAGCGCTGAATGGCCTCGCCAACCGTGGGGCTGTAGACAATGGGTAACATCTCAACCAGGTGATCTAGGAGGAGGCGATAGAAGAGGACCTCGTTGCGATCGTTGAGGAGGGTTAGGAACACGTTCTTGGCTAGGTCGGTGGGCTGGGTGTGGTACTGCTCATAGGCCCGCACGGCCTGTTCGTCGAGGCTGAGCACGGTTGGAGGGAGTAGACCAATTAGACCCAGGGCCTGGCGCTCCTCCTCGTCGAAGGCTACCCCTTTGTTGATCAGGGGAGACGCCATTATTTGACGCCCCCGGAGCCTGGTCGACACGCTCCCGTCTGGATTCTTGGTAATAAAGTCCACGGTTAATTACCTGCAGTTGGGCGCGCCCGGGAAAGCTCGTCTAGGCGGGTTAAGACGGGACCTAGAATTGCGTTAGTAGCCAGGTCGATCCCGAGCGTCACGGTGTCGACAACGAGGTCGGGGTTCCTTGGAGGTTCATAGGGGTCGTCGATCCCGGTCATGTTGGACAGCTCTCCGAGTCGGGCCCGGGCGTAGAGGCCCTTGACGTCGCGGCGTTCACACTCGGCTATCGGGGTTGACACGTACACTTCGAAAAACCGGCCCGGGTCATGGAGGGCTCTTATCTCGTCCCGGGCGTCTTGGTAAGGGGATATCACCGGGCAGATCGTGAGTATCCCGTGACGAGATAACAGAGAGGCCACGTATCCGATCCGTCTCACGTTCGTGTCCCGGTCTTGCCTAGAAAATCCGAGGCCGGCGGTTAGATACTCGCGCATCTCGTCTCCGTCTAGGATCTGGTGATCTAGATCTCGCCTGGCCAGACTCTCGCTCAGGGCCCGGGCCAGGGTTGACTTGCCGGCCGACGGAAGACCGGTGAGCCAGACGGTAATAGACACCTAGAACTCCAAAGACGAGAGGCCCGGGATGGTCTCTGTGGACCTACCAATAGCATCGGCCCAGCGCTCTCGGACCTCGTCGCGGTTGGTCAGGGTGGGCTCGATGACCTGACCGGGCTCCCAGGCCCCGGACACGTCGTCTTCGTCTTCCCACATCCCACAGGCCATCCCGGCTAGGTATCCGGCACCTAGGGTGGTCGCCTCAAGGACCGGGGAGACCTCGATAACGTGTCCGGTCGCGTCGGCTAGGGCTTTCAAGAAGACCTCGTTCGCGCTCATCCCGCCGTCTACTCTCAGGGTGGTTATCTTGGTCTGGCTGTCGTTTTCAACGGCCTCAACGAGGTCAGCTCCCCGGTGGGCTATCCCCTCCAAGACCGCCCGGACGATGTGTGACCGGTCAGTCCCCCGGGTAATTCCTACAAAGGTCCCCCGGGCTCCCAGATCCCACTTCGGGGTCCCCAGTCCCAAGAGGGCCGGGACGAACATGACCCCTTGAGTACTAGAACACGAGGCCGCCAAACTACTGGACTCTTTGGCACTTGAGATGATCTTGAGGTCGTCTCGGAGCCACTCAATGCACGACCCGGCAGATAACATGACCGCTTCAAGGCCCCAGGCATATCGATCCTGGCGCTTCCAGGCCACTATTGGGAATGTCCCGTTGGGTCCTTTGACCTCAAAGTCTGGCTTGGTCGTGCCCACGTAGGTGTCGGCCATCCCCCCGGTCCCGAAGGTTATCTTGGCGATCCCCCGATTGGTGGCGCCCTGGCCGATCAAAGAGGCCTGTTGGTCCCCGGCTATCCCGGAAATGGGTGGTGCCCCGTCTAGGGCCGACGCGTACCCGACCACCTCAGACGAGTTGACTATCTTAGGAAGACATGACTCGGGGATGTTCAGGCGCTCTAAGATGGACCCGTCCCAATCGGGCTCCCCTAACTTCCAGAGCCCGGTTAACCCGGCGTTGGTGGCGTCGGTCACGTGAACCGAACCCTGGGACAGGTTCCAGGCTATCCAGGTATCCACGGTCCCAAAGCACAGGTCGCCAGTTCGCTCGGGGTCACCCAGGTTAAGTAAGAACTCGACCTTGGTGGCCGACATGTTCGGGGCAACCCGGAACCCCTCGTCTCTAAGGGCGAGACAGACCCCGACAGTCCTCAGGTCCTGCCAGCCGACCCCGGGCCCTATGGGGGTTCCAGTCTTTCGGTCCCACACCACAGTTGAGGCCCGCTGGTTGGCAATACCCACACAGCTGACCGGTCCGGACTTTCCCAGGCACCCATTGGCAACCCGGAGAGCCGCGTTGGCCATCTGGAGGGGGTCGAACTCAACAAACCCGGGCATGGGTGAGATCGGGAGGACGGCTTCGTAACACACGTTGTCAATGTTGGAGTCCGGGTCGATCGTGGCGGCTCGGACCCCGGAGGTCCCGATGTCAATAACTAAGACCTTTTCAGGTGTCATCTATCGTTCCACGATGCCACGAGATACAGGTCGAGACAACGGGTTAGACACCCGGTATGTCCTTTAGATCTCCAAAGCAACTTGCCATTCCCAGCTTTCCCGGGTTGAGTATTCCACTCGGGTCTAAGACCGACTTTATAGCGCGCAGGGCGTCTAGGCCTCCTTGACCGAGTTCCTGGGCCATGTACTTGGAGCGAACCAGTCCGATCCCGTGGTGGTGGCTAATGGTGCCCCCGTGGGTTGTGGTCGCCTCCATAACGGCCTCCCAGGCTCTCTTGTAGAACGAGTCTCCCCAGGCCGTGGGGTCTTGGGTACCTTCGGGGGCGTTGCCGGCAAAGGTAAAGTACAGACAGGCTCCAGAAGGATAGGAGTGGCTCTGGTGGACCGAGGCGTTGAGTATCCCCTCTAGGGCCGACAGCTTCTCAATGGCCCTGGTACGGATTTTTTCAAGACAGCTCCACCTGGCGGCGATCTCGATCGTGTCGACCACGATTCCCATCTTGGTCAGGTTTTGCAGGGCCGAGGTGTCATTGCGGTGCTCGAGCCACTTGCCGACCAACCCGACGTCTTGGAGGGCACCACCTGATTGCAGGGCCTCGGACTCGACCACGCGCATGGTGGCCTCGGTAATCTCTAAGTCCCCCTCGTCTAGGACGATGAGCAGGTTCGCGTTGTCTAACCCGAAGTTGCGCTGGGTTTCAGTAGCGTCATATAGGCGGATCACACACGGGGTGGCACCTCTGCGGAGGATCTTTCGACATACCTCTAGGCCTTGGGCAAAGCTGTCAAAGGAGAACGCCACCCGGCGTTCAACGTCGGGGACTGGGTGAACTACAAAGGTCCCCTCGGTGATGACCCCGAGGGTTCCCTCCGATCCCACGAACAGACCGGTCAGGTCAGGACCGTTGGATGACTTTGGTGCCCCCGGACCGGTCCTGATGATGTCTCCGTTGGCCAAAACGACCTCTAAGGAGACCACCATGTCGTCGATCTTCCCGTATCGGGTTGAGTACTGGCCAGCTCCCCGACAGGCCAACCAGCCGCCCACGGTAGAGATGGCCACTGACTGGGGCCAGTGCCCTAAGGTAAATCCCTGTTCCCTCAGGGCGATCTCCAGGTCAGGCCCGTAGGTCCCGGGAAGTACCCGGGCGACCAGAGAGTCGGGATCGATCTCGACGACCCCGGACATCCGTCCCATATCAAGGCCCAGTCCGCCAAAGACCGGGACCGAGGATCCACACACCCCTGAGCGTCCCCCGAAGGCGGTTACCGGGACCTGGGCCTCAGTGCACGCACGCAACACATCGGCCACCTCTCGGGCGTTTGCTGGGGAAGCTATCACCTGGGCCAGGGCCGGGACCTGGTTCTCAAGGGCCCAGTGCAAGGAGTACGGCCACCAATCTCTACCGGCCTCGACCAGGTCCCTAGGGTCAGTGGACACCTTCGAACACGCTTTTGAGATCAGGCTTACAAAGGACTCGGGCAGGTTTCGACTAGAGGTCTCAAGTCGGGGGGTTATCTCTGTGTAGTCCCGGGTTGAAAACTCTATCGGGGGAGTTGGCTGGGTCATTAGTTCAATCCTTTCCGGGTAGGATTCTAGGTCACCAGCCCGGCAAATTCCGAACGTTTTCTAGTTGAGGCCATAAACTCCTCTACCCGGGCCTTGCGGGTATCCTCGTCCCAGCCGAGCCCGTTAGCTACCACCTGGGAGATCTTCTCTAGGGACTCTAGGAGCCCGGGCTGGTTGATGAGCAGGGCCCGGGTCCGTCTGGCCACGACGTCTTCAATAGTCTGAGCCATCTCGTGTTTTATGGCATAGGAGATCTCACCAAGAATATATGGGGTCCCGACCACCATGGGCTCGGCCAGACTTGGATTATCCACACACCCGCCGAGCACGTCAATTGCCCGGGATCCATAGCGCCGCCTCAACGTCGTGGCCACATCCTGGGAGAGCGACAACTTGGTGACCAACTCGCTAAAGGAGTCCTCGTCGACCTGGCCAGCTCCTAACAGGGCCAGGTTCTTGGTCTGGCATCTCACCTTCGGGCGACCCAGGGCAGCCACGACCATGTCAACACAGTCCTGGGCCATCTGTCGGTAGGTGGTTAGCTTGCCCCCGGTTATCGTGATCAGGCCAGAGGGTGATGTGAATATGTGGTGGCGTCTTGACAAGTCGGCCGTTCTTGAACTCTTTGACTTTGAGCCACTGGCAACCAGGGGTCTAAGCCCGGCCCATATCCCGATGATATCTTTAGACGATATAGGTTCAGTCAAGAACGTGTTGACTGCGTCCAAGAGGTAGGCCACGTCCTGCGGGGTACACTCGGGGTCATCTAAGGGACCGGTGTAGTCGGTGTCGGTGGTCCCGATATAGGTCTGGCCTCCCCAGGCCCATGGAATTATAAATATCGACCTGCGGTCTTTTTTGACCGGGATCACCGAGGCGATATCGCACGGGAGCTTGGTGGAGGGCACGGCTATGTGGATCCCTTTGGCCGGACGGATTGAGTGGGATAGCTCTCCCTCGTCAGTCTCGCGCAGTTCGTCGGCCCAGACCCCGGTGGAATTGACCACGACCCGGGCGGAGATAGTTGTCCCAGGGGCAATCTCCTCTCCGGCCACGGTCACCCCGCAAATCTTGCCCGAGTCATCCTTTACAACCTGGGTGGCCTGGACGTAGTTAGCAATCGTGGCCCCGAATCTTTCGGCTGCCGTCTTGGCGATCTCTAGGGTAAGTCGGGCGTCGTCGACCCGGGCGTCGTAATAGATAAACCCGGCCGCCAGGCGGTCGGTCTTGAGGGTTGGTAGGTGTGCCAGGGCCTGGTCTCGGGAGACCCGCTTATGGGCCTTGCCAATCCTGAGACCCCCGGTTATGTCATATATCCAAAGGGCCGTGGCATAGGTCCGGGCAACCGTCTTGTCTGCAATCCCGCCCTTCCCAAAGAGGGGGATCAAAAATGGCTGTGGCTCGACCAAGTACGAGGCGTTGCTCAGGAGGCGCTGGCGCTCGTGGAGAGACTCATAGACCAGCTTGAACTCGTGTTGTTCTAGATACCGCAGGCCCCCGTGGACCAGCTTGGACGACTTAGATGACGTTCCCGAGGCAAAGTCTCCCTTGTCAATTAGTGCCACCTTGAGTCCTCGACTGGCCCCGTCTAGGGCTATCCCACAGCCGGTGATCCCACCCCCGACTATTAGGAGGTCAAAGTGGTCACTGGTCAAGCGGTCAAGGGACCTCTTGCGGTCCAACATTTGGTTCACTCGTTGAGTCTGCCACAAAGCCCGAACTCGTTGTAAATGTCTTCTAATATTCCTAACAATAATTGGCATTAGGCCCACGATTAGAAGGCTTCGATGCCGAGAACCACGAAAAGCAAATCCGGGTGAGTGGCTCAATTAGTTGACCGGTTCAATTGGCACTAGGTTTAATTACAGAACTCAGACCATAGACGAGAAAAAACAAGGAGAAAGACCAGTGCCAGCAATAAAGGGAACCCAGACCGAAAAGAACCTAAAGGAGGCCTTCGCGGGCGAGAGCCAGGCCAATCGTCGGTACCTGTACTTCGCACAGAAGGCCGATATTGAAGGCTACCCGGATGTGGCCGCCCTGTTTAGGTCGGTCGCTGAAGGCGAGACCGGTCACGCCTTCGGGCACTTTGATTTTCTGGCCGAATCAGGAGATCCGGTTACCGGGGTACCGGTTGGCCCGACCGAGGACAACTTGAAGTCGGCCATCGAGGGCGAGACCTATGAGTACACCGAGATGTACCCCGGGTTTGCCAAGACCGCCCGAGACGAAGGATTTGAGGAGATCTCCCAGTGGCTTGAGACCCTGGCTCGGGCAGAGCGAAGTCACGCCGGGCGATTCACCGAGGGACTAAAGTCAATCTCCTGATCAGGTAGGTCTTGTTTTTTCGGTGACAACAACCTATGACCCCGATCACCCCAGGTACTACAGCGAGTCCGATCTAAGAGGTGAGCTAGAGAGGGTCTTTGATCTCTGCCACGGGTGTCGGTTGTGTTTCAACTTGTGTCCGTCATTTCCAACTCTGTTTGGCTTTGTCGACGACCTAGACGGGCAGGTCGACAAGATGACCACGATTCAACAAGACCAGGTAGTCTCTGAGTGCTACCAGTGTAAGTTGTGTTACGTCAAGTGTCCGTACGTGCCCCCGCACGAGTGGGCCCTGGACTTTCCGCGTATGATCATGAGGGCGAACGCTATAGCTGGTCAGACCATGTCGTGGAAGGATAGAGTAACCAACCAGGCCCTGGGAAACACGGATTTGGTTGGAAGGATCTCAAGTGTGGCCGCCCCGGTTGTCAACCGCGAGATGACTTCAACGGGAAGTCCCGCGCGCAAGGTAGTCGAGAGGCTGGTGGGCATCTCCTCGAAGAGGTCACTTCCGACCTATAGCCGACGGAGATTCTCGCGGTGGTTCTCCTCCAGGACTCCACAAAGGGCTCCAGGGGGTCCCGGTGGGTTAGAGCCCCAGGCGCGAGCCTCGATCTATCCGACCTGTTTTGTGGAGTACATGAACCCCGAGATCGGGATGGATCTGGTTGGGGTGTTCGAGCACAACAACGTCGAGTGTTCCCTCCCAGACTCGGCCCGGTGCTGCGGGGCCCCCTGGTTACACAGCGGGGAAGTAGACAAGTTCAAGCAGGTTGCTCGGAAAAATCTTTCGGCCTTACAAGGAGAAATTGAGGCAGGTCGAGACATCGTGGTTGCCCAGCCCACCTGTGCGTACGTCCTTAAAAAGGACTACCCGCAATATGTGAAGAGTACCCTGGCCGAGGAGGTCTCAGCCCGGGTGTTTGAACCCAGTGAGTACCTCAACCGGCTCAAGGTCGACCCAGATAAAGAGCTTGCAACTGACTTTTCCGGGCAGGTGCCAGAAAGTGTGGTCTATCACGTGGCCTGTCATCACCAGGCTCTCAACGCCGGGGTCCGGGCCCGCGACCTGTTGAAGTTGGCCGGGGTCAAGGTGACCATTGTACCCAAGTGCTCGGGTATCGACGGGACCTGGGGGTACAGAAAGGCCAACTATGACGAGTCCAAAAAGGTCGGCAAGATCTTGACGGACGCCCTCAAGGCCGAACTTGGTAAAGTGGCCGAATCCCAAGAAAAGATCGTGATAGGAGATTGTCATCTGGCCAACACGGCTATTGCCGAGGACGGGATCTCAACCCCGCTCCACCCTATGGAAGTCTTGGCCCGGGCTTATGGGTTACCCCGTGGGTAAGAGAACTGTTGGGTATTTTGATGGGTAAATTAACCTTGGCCGACATTGAAGACGTCCGGGCCTATGAGGCCAATCGCCCGGAGTTCCTCAATTTTATTATTGGCCTCAAGAAGGTCAGACGAGTCCAGGTTGGACCGGTAGTCACTTTAGTCTTTGAAAATCGCCACACGGTCCGGTTTCAGATCCAAGAGATGATCAGGGCTGAAAGAATTTTCTCAAACGACCTGGTAGAAAAAGAGATCGAGATATATAACCCACTGATTCCTGGTCCCGGGCAACTTAGAGCGACCCTGTTTATTGAACTTACCGCCCAAGACGACATGCGCTACTGGCTTCCCAAGTTGGTCGGGATCGAGACGGCCGTGTGTTTTGAGGTCTCCCGTCCAGACCAGATCCCCTACCTGGTGCGCTGCACGGTGGACCCGTCCCACGGTGACCAGCTAACCCGCCAAGACGTGACCAGCGCGGTACATTACGTCGACTTTGACCTGGACCCCGACCAGGTCCGGGACTTTGAAGGGTCCGGTGTGTCTTTGGTTATTGACCATCCGTCGTACTCTTACCGGACCACCTTAGAGGAGGCAACCCGGGCCCAGTTGGTCTCAGACCTCACCAACGGGGGATAAAGGGGACCCGGGAGACCTGATCGGGGTTGGTAAAGGAGGCCGGAATAAATTTCCGGTGGGTATGTTGAATCAAGTATGAAAGGCCCAAAGGTCTCCAAGGTAACCCAGCCCTGGATGGAGCAGGCGTCATGCCGAGGTGCCAACCCAGATACCTTCTACCCGGTATCTGAAGACTTAGCGGGCCCGGCCTTGAAGATATGTGCTTCGTGCCCGGTGAGAGAGGCCTGTTTGGAGTACGCAATTGTAGCTCGCGAGACCGAGGGAGTTTGGGGGGGTACCACTGAAAAAGAGCGTCGTAGAATTATCCGGCTCCGCCGCAAAAGCGCTTAGCTAACAGGCTAGAGAGAGCCGTCCTCCAAAGCCGGGAGTTGGCATGGGAGGAATTTGGCTTGGGATACCTGTACTTTTGGGTGGAACTTGAGTGACACTTGCCGGTAGCTCTCACAGTGCACGTTCTTAGAAATAAAAGGGCCGCTGGCCAATCTAAAGGGCTAGAAGGTTCTTTGATGCACTAAAGTCGAGGGATGGACTTTGAACTTTCAGCCGAGCTAGCCGAGCTAACCCAATCTGTACGCCGGATGGCCCGGGACAAGATTAAGCCCAGGGCACGAGAGATAGATAGCAGTGGGGTATATCCCCAAGACATCTTTGACGAGCTACAACGCGCCGGGCTCCTCGGGCTGTGTATCCCCGAAGAGTATGGCGGGTCTGGGGCAGGGATCCTAGGACTGACTATTGCAATCGAGGAGGTCGCCAAGTATTCCAACGTGGTCTCGTTGATGTTGCTCTTGACCCGTCTTCCGACCGGACCCGTCCTGATTGCCGGTTCTGACGAGCAAAAAAAGAAGTACCTACCCGGGATTGCCGACGGGACCCTCCGGGCGGCTTTTGGATTATCTGAACCCCAGGCTGGTAGTGATGTGATGGGAATTACCACCCGGGCAGAACCCTCAGGTAATGGAACCTGGATCCTCAATGGAGTCAAGTGCTGGATGTCCGGGGTTGCCCAGGCCGACTGGTACTGCGTGTTCGCCAAGACCCCACCCCCGGACCGACATGACGAAAAGTGTGACCCGACCTCCCGGCGTCACGACAGCGTGAGTGCATTTATTGTCGACCGAATCCTCCCCGGGGTGTCGGTCGGGCGACTCGATCACAAGATGGGGGTCAAAGGAGTCGACACAGGCGAACTCATCCTAGAAAACGTTGAGGTCCCCGCTGAAAACCTGATCGGGAGCCTGGGTGGTTTTAGGCTGGCCATGCTGGGTTTGAATTCGATGCGACCAATAGTGGCCGCCCGCGGAATCGGGCTGGCCGAAGGTGCCCTGATGTATGCGACCGAGTACGTCAAGAGTCGGCCCGCCTTTGGTAAGACGATCGCCGACTTCCAGGGCATCCAGTGGGAGATAGCCAAGGTGGCCACCGAGATCGAGGCCGCCAGGCTTCTCACCTACCGCGCCGCCTGGCTGGCCGACCAGGGTAGGTTTACCAAGGAGTGGGTCCCGTACCTGTCGACTGCCAAGTACTACGCCTCTGAGCTGGCCGTAAAGGCGTCAGGTTTGGCCGTTCAGCTACTCGGGGCCGCTGGATACATGGAAGATCATCTCACCGAACTCTTCTACCGTGACGCCAGGCAACTAACCATCGTCGAGGGAAGCTCTCAGGTGCAACTAGGGCTCATTGCCCGGGGTGTCTTGGATGGTGACCTGTGGTGGGACTAGCTGAGATGGGGGGATGGCCGGCTATATTTTCCAAGCTCTCCGCTCCGCAAGACTTGGCAGGTGAAGAGGCATTTGCGGTTATGGTTGAGATCCTGTCCGGTACGGCTCAAGACAGCCAAATTGGGGCATTTCTTATCGGGATGCGACAAAAAGGAGAGACCGCGCAGGAGATAACCGGAATGGTCCGGGCCATGCTGTCTTTTGCCAGGCCCTTGAAGATAGACGGTGACGCAATTGATACCTGTGGGACCGGCGGGGATCGTTTGGGGACCATCAACGTGTCGACCATCTCGGCCTTCGTGGTCGCCGGAGCCGGGATCCCGGTTGTAAAGCACGGCAACCGGGCGGCCAGTTCCGCATCGGGCTCGGCCGACGTGTTGGAAGAACTCGGCGTGGTGATCAGCCTTGAACCAGACCAAGTCGCCAGGTGTGTCGAGAGTGTCGGGATGGGATTTTGTCTGGCCCCGGTATTTCATCCGGCCATGCGGTATGCAGGGCCCATTAGAAGTGCCCTGGGGGTTCCGACCATTTTCAACTTCCTCGGGCCCCTCGCAAACCCGGCCCGGGTTTCATACCAGACAATCGGTGTGGGAGATCCAAAGATGGCCCCGAAGATGGCCATGGTTCTACGTGAAAATGCAATCAAGAGGGCCCTGGTATTCCACGGCCATGACGGGCTCGATGAACTCTCTACGACCGCAACCTCTACCATCATTGAAGTATCGGCCAACGAGGTAAAGTCCAAGGTCTATGACATTGAACCCGGCCAGTTCGGTTTGAAGTTGGCGGGCATAGGTGACCTAAAGGGAGGTACTCCAGCCCAAAACGCCGTCTTTACCAGGTCCGTGTTGGCAGGTGAACATGGACCACACCGAGATATTGTACTTCTAAACGCCGGGGCCTCAATTTATTGTGCTGGGAGATGTGGAACCTTGGACGAGGGACTTGAACTTGCCAGACAGTCCATTGACTCTGGGACCGCTAACAAGGTTTTAGAGGGACTAAGGGAGCTATCTCAGGAACTTGGGTGAACATAAATACTTAGCTCGATTGCGAAGGCTTACCTGTATAGAAATCAGAACCTGCTTCTCTTTTTGTCGAAGCCAGGGCTGAGAATCAGACCGCGCAGGAGCGGTCCAAGATCGCACGGAGGACGCTATTACTCAGTGGGAGGACAATAGTTCCGACGGATGAAGCTGCCCAGAAGCGGAACCGCAAACGAGTACTTTCCAAGCCTATTCTTATAAATGAGCCCCTGATCTGCAAGCCTAACGAGCATCTGATTTGCGTGGCTTGGCGAGAAGCCTTTGATGAGTAGTTCCTTCGCTCGTGCTACTAGCTCTTGGATGGTGAACTCTTCTTCAGCGTGTTCCACATTAGAAATAACCCATAACAGCTCACGCTGGCGGTCTGGAACTCTCGCCCAACGTCCGGCAAAGAAGTCAGCGTCTAGTTTCCTTTGGATTGCATCAATCGGGACTCCCATTGGCTCGCCAGTCCCCGCTTGTTGAATGAATACATCGAAGACTTCGCGGCAAATGAATTGAATGAAGTATGGATAGCCCGCTGATTCCTGGCAGATTATGTTCACGGATTCCGTGCTAAATGAGACGGGACAGCGATCTCTTTTAATCGGTACGGCTATAGCCTCCTTACTTTCGTCGTCGCTCAATCGTCCGATCGTAACGACTCTGAACATTCGCTCTGCAAAGGTTCTGGCCTCTACGAGCTTTGGGAACAGGGTTGGCAAACCAGTGAGGAGGAGCATGAAAGGAATTCCCTTCTTCTGGATTGACTGAAAGACGTCCAATAGTACGGAAAGCGGGAACTGTTCCTTTGTAGCGTTGTCCGATAAATTCTGTGCCTCGTCATAGGCAAATATGACTCTTCGTCGTTCCTGGGCTTGCAGGTGCTGCCATGCGAACTCAAGGACCGCCTTGAGCTTGTCAACCACGAGGCCAGGAGTGCTAGTGAAAATGGAGACGAGAACGTCATAGGACAACCGGACCTGAATGGGCTCTTGAGGGACGCTGAAACCGACCCGTTGGGGTGCTGGATACTCAACCGTCAGCGATGACGTAATTACCGTTAGGTCCGCGAGTAGACGAAGGGCCATTGTTTCCTCGCTCACCATGGCTGACTCGGACATATCGGTTCCAGCCCAGAGCCATCCTTGCTGCATTGCCCGGGGCTTTAGAGTGTCCAAAAGGACCGTCTTGCCGACCCCACGCAGACCCGTGAGGACCATATTCTCCAAGATGGTCGTTTGCTTAAGAAGGCGGCCGAACTCCTCATACTCTTGATGTCTTCCGGCAAGGTATGGGGGCATCTGCCCAGCCCCAGGTCGGTAGGGATTCTCGAATTTCTGCGTTCCTGGTTGAGTTATGGTTAGTCTCTCCTATTGATTTAGATAGTGCTATAAGTTTATAGTAAGCACTAAATCAATGTCAAGACCTTGACTGATTAAAAACCTCCGCGTAATCCCATACGTTGCCTCACCTGAGAATCTCCGCTTTGAGCCGGAATCGACGGATGGTGACGGGGTGGGTTATGCCTGAATCCATGGAGCTATTAATGAGTCAAAGAAAAGCTGTAACCCAGAAAAAGGCAGTTGCCTACAGCCGTGCGACCAGGTCGGAAAAAACCAGGATCCTCAATGAGCTGGTCGATCTCACTGGCTGGCATCGCGATCATGCAAGAGCGGCCCTGATAGGGGCTGGGACGCTCAAGATTCTAAAGCCACGGAAACCCAGAACTCCAAAATACGGGTCTCAGGTGATTGTTTGCCTTACAACGTGTTGGACGCTCTCTGTACCTCTGCTGGCAAGAGACTGGCACCTTGCTCAAATCACAGATCCCGATCAAGACCTGGGTTGAATGCAACGAGAACAAGCCAGGTTTTGTCGAGATCAACGGTTCTGAGTTCATCAACGCACACCTGTTCAACTACTGCAAGGAACACAAAATCACCTTCACAAGATCACGACCGGAGACAACCCCCTCGCTCAAGGCAACATCACTAAAGCGCAACGCCAAACCATGAAGAAGGTCATGGATACCATCCAGCCCGGAGATCTGTACCGCAAGATCCAAGGTCTTAGGACCCAACTAGAACGAATGGCCCTGTCCAAAGCCCCGGCTCCAGTAAAAGTCCCAGTAAATAGGACCTTCAACTCATCGATCTAGGCGGAGATTTTTCATGAGGCAACGAATTACCCTAGGCGGAGGATTTTACATGAGGCAACGGGATAGGTCTCGTCAACTAGCATCCCGATTTAGGTACCCGGGACGGCACCAACTGCTGTGGTGCGACATCACCCATCAGAACGCCCCGAGGGGACTGGCGGCTTCAGCCGTCAGGGGACTCGGGACCAAGCCTCGACGCTCTGTGTCACACCCGAGGTATATAGTGGATCGCAACGGGATTGGACGGGTCCTTCAAGCGCCTCTCGGGGAATGGCTGAGAAGAGCTCTCTGGTAGAGGCCAGCAGGAAGCTGGTGGCTTCAGCCATCAGAGGACGTCACTGAGGGAATCTCAAAATATCTTTATGGTAGGGGTCTGGCACTTTAGGGAATCTATTAGAAGTGATCAAGAGAAGCGTTGTACTAAAATACTGGGTCTGTTGATTATTGAGAGGTGTTTGTAGTGACGTGGGTAAAATCGGATTTGTCTAATTTGTCTCAGGTATCATTCGGGCGATTAGACAGAGCAGTTTGGAAAATAATTGTTACGCCAGTTGGGTGGGGCCTTAGTTGGGTGGAGCCTACGGCGATGACGGTGATGTTGGCGGTTGGTGGGATAGGTTGCGCAGTTGGGGCCGGGACTGTGTCCCACAATTCCACAATGTTTTTGCTTTGGGCCGGCATAGCGGTGTTGTTTACTACTACCTGGTATGGGTTGTTGATCAAGTTTGATTCTATCCGGAGGAATTCCGACAGTACTCGGCCGTGGTACTTGTCAAATCGATTCATGATTGCGGCTCACAAGGTGTCGATAATGCGCCGTATATATCTGTGTGTTGGGCTTGCGCAATTGGTCGCGGCAGTCTTGGCGCATCTAAGTGTGTTTTTTGTGGGTTACTGGATATTTGGAGCGATGGCAGGGTGGGTATTCACGGTGTTTGATCGTACGCCAGCGTAGCCGCGGAGGCCCACTGACTAGGCCAGGAGGGTTGCTTTAGGATCACATCCGATCGGACCAAGAAGCAATGTCAACCCGGTTCGAGGTACCTTCATCTTGAAGGCGTGCACAATTGTTTTTGCCCGAAAGCTTATCTTCGGAATATCAATTGGTAGATAGGGTCCCTGGTGGTCATCGTCCTCATTGCAGGTCATCTGCCTAGATCGAAGTTGGAAATCCACAAACTAGCTCTCGGCCAAAATCTCGATACTAGTAACGCCGCTTCCTTGTCTTCCAACTCCTCCCGCAACGATGACCCCTACATTGTCCAGCCACGCGACGGTTGGGCACATTCGCTCACGGTTCAGAGACGGCAGAGTCGACCACGTATCACTATCCCCGTCATAGACCTCTGCGACCGACATGGCATCCTGCACCCATTCGTAGCCCCGAGAAGTACCCCCGACAACTACGACCGAATTCCCAATGACCACATGGCCAGCGAAAGTTCGTGGGTTTAAAGACGGCGCTAGATCTTGCCAGGTATTCTTGGTGGCACTATACAACCGGCAGCTATTGGTGGCTTGTTCTTGTACGCCATCTCCCCCGCCGGCGATGAGTATGTCACCGTCATGCACTTGTGCAATTATTGGGCCATTACGCCCGATGCCGGGGACATCGGCGGTATCCCAGTGGTCAAAAGGAGGGGAAGCAATAAAGGTTTGTTGCTGTTCAGGAATTTCTTCTCGGGTATAATGCGACATTCCACCTAGTAAGAAAACTTGGTGGGAAGGAAGCAAGAAAGCATGTGCTCTGATGATTGGTTGCGGGAATGGCGTTAGCACGGTAGTCGTGCAGTCGGAAAAGTTGATATCAACCACCTCAGAGCTAGGGAAGGGGTTCTCAGCTGGCGCATGCCCCAATCCACCTATCGCTAGGGCACGGTCGTTAGCATACGGAAGAAGCGAAGCTGCTCGACACCCAGGTTTGAGTTCGACAGCGCACACCCAGTCAAGCTCTTGTGAGGACCATATCTCTGCATAGCAGGCGGAGCTGGTCTCACGAATTCGAACGGGGACACGGCTTGGTGATCGTAAAGTACTCACAACACGAGTAATCCCATCGCGGCTCGGCAAAACCTGAGTGCCAATCTTTTGAGGATATTTTGGATCGTGGCTCAGGATTATTGCCCGTTCTGACCACGGTCCAACCCGCTTCTTCCTGCTTTCGACCAGGAATAGGAGGCCTTCTGGAATTTCTACAACCCTCGGATAAGTAGGCAGATCATCCAAGTCACTATGAGAATAATTTTGCCAACGTTCAGAAAAGAGCATCACAGGTATTTCAACTCCCCGCTGATGTACCAGGAGGAACGCCGGGTGGGCGAGTGTCTGCCCATCAAGTTACCCCGAGGGGACTGGCGGCTTCAGCCATCAGAGGACGTCACTATCTTCCGCAGTCTTTCAAGCGGTCCCGGGATTGCGAGTCGGCCACAGCAGACCGTACCATGGAATACACGTATCATCTAGTACATCGAGGAGGCATGCAACATGAGCCAGCTGATGGTACAAGCCGAGGGGACGACCCGAGTCGCACCCGAGGTCGTGTGGTCCCTCGTGGCCAACGCAAACACCTTTCCCCAGTGGGGCCCGTGGAACGACGGAGGCTACCGGCCATCTTCTCCTGGCCCGTCGCACGAGGGCTCGATCCAGTGGTTCCGCTACGGTCGGCGCACGACGAGCGTAGAGCAGATCTTGGAGATCGACGAGTTCCGACGCATCGCCTACACGGTGGTGAGCGGCATCCCGGTGAAGAACTACCGGGCGGAAGTGACCTTGACGCCAACTTCTACCGGTGGCACCTCGATCTGCTGGGCCGCATCCTGGGACAAGACGCTCATTGGCAGCCTGGTGCGACGCAAACTGCTACGGGTCTACCCCGAGATCGTCGCCGCCCTAGTCGTCGCCGCCGATCAACAGGCAACTTCGAGCGCTTAGCACTGACTCAGGGTTGCTAGCCCGCTTCCAACGGTTCGCGTAAGGTACCGATACCCGGTACTTGGGTACTGATCCACGGTATGCCTCTGGTCGCCCAGGTAGGGTTGCCAGAGAGTTCGTCTCGGCCAGTTCTCACCACGGAACGATCATCAGGCGGACGATGGGCCGGCCAGCCAGCAAACACAGCGCCTTACCCCGCTTGCCGCGGTAGATCTTCTCGACCAAAAGCCGACGACGCCACGTGGGAGACCAGGAGATAACGCTGAAACCTGCTAAAGTGAATGGAATCCAATCGAGCGCATTTGCCTTTAGAAGTATTGGAAGCGGTTAGGCGCGTTTGAGACTTGTCTCAAGTCCCGTGTCCCAGTTAGCTTTTAGGTGAACATCCCCCTATGAACAGACCAGTTGAAGGATTGAAGCGCAATGGGACACAGCGACAGGCGGTACAGGTGCAACTCGTGTGGGAACCTGACCCGATTCGACGTGACGGCTACTCGCCAGACCAAGGCCTATTACCACTACAGCGTCGGAGGAGACCTAGACGTGACCGACGAGGTTATCCTGTCTGAGTTGATCGACTCGGTTATTTGTAGGTGGTGTGGACACGGTAACGGAATTGAAGAGATCTCTCCAGGTTCTTGATCGACCAGCTAGCCTAGAAGAAGAACTCCGCGAAGCCGCCCGGAGAGAGGGGCTGGTTGGCTTTTCAATTACCACCCCGGAACCCTTTGAGTCCACTAGGCGAGACCTAGAGACCCGCAAGGCCCAGGGACTCAACGGGTCCATGCAGTTCACCTATCGCAACCCTGCGCGCTCTACTAACCCCTCGGCGACCATGGACAGCGTGCGTGCGATCTGTGTAGGTGCCCTCGGATACGACTCCGGGGGTAGCTCCCAGAGGAGTTTCCCAAGATACTCTGGACAGGTTGCCCGGTATGCCAAGGCCAACTACTACCGAGATCTCAAAGACAAGCTCACAACAATTGCCCGGGTACTTGAGGACTCGGGTCACAAGACCCAGATCGTGTGTGACGAGAACGCCCTGGTTGACCGTGCCGTAGCATATCGTGGCGGGATCGGATGGTTTGGAAAGAACTCCATGCTCCTGATTCCCGGATTCGGCTCCTATTTCGTGATTGGCTCTATCTTGACTGATGCACACCTGGCTCCCGACACAGCCCGGGTAGCTGACCGGTGTGGTCCGTGTACCAGATGTCTTCAAGGGTGTCCCACCCAGGCCATTGTCGCTCCGGGGGTGGTTGACGCCAACCGGTGCCTGGCCTGGCTATTGCAGGCCTCGGGTAGCTTCCCCGAGGAGTTTAGAGTAGCCCTCGGAACCCGGATATACGGGTGTGACACATGTCAAGAGGTCTGCCCGCCCAACCGGGTCAGGACCGGGCAGCTGGCCCGTGAACAGGCCGGGGAGATGGCCCGAGAAGACACTCGACAAGACGTCCGGGTACTTGGCCGAGAAGATAGCTTTCGACAACGACATACTACCCAGTCTAGCTCTCGGTTAGATACTCTCAATGCTCCCGGCCAGGTCGACCTACTCGAGATCCTATCGTTGTCAGATACTCAGATACTCGACAGGTTCGGGGCCTGGTACATTGCAAATCGGGACCCCAAATACGTCAGACGAAACGCCCTAATCGCCCTGGGTAACTGTGGCTCGTGGTCAGATGACCAGGTCAAAAAGACCGTGCTCAAATACATCAGGGACCCTGACCCGGTTCTTTCAGAGCACGCCAGCTGGGCTTGCAAGCTGATGGAGGCCCGGTGAGCCACCTCCTGGTTACCAACGACTTTCCTCCCAAGACCGGGGGGATCCAGACCTACCTGTGGGAACTCTGGAGACGTCTACCCGCTGAGACGACCCACGTTCTCACGACCTCATATTCCGGGGCAGATGACTTTGACAGGAACTCCCCGATATCCATTACCCGGGTCCCCCAAAGGGTCCTCCTCCCAACCCCGGCCCTGGCCCGGACTATTGCTGAGATCTGCAAGTCCCGGGGGATCTCCCTGGTCATATACGACCCGGCCCTGCCGCTCGGGCTAGTTGGATCCCGGGTTGGGATCGACTACCTGATCATCGTCCACGGGGCCGAGTTGACCGTTCCAGGGCGTCTCCCTGTGGCCGCCGGGTTGATCAGGCGTGAGTTCGCCCGAGCCAGGGGGGTAATTGCAGCCGGGGGTTACCCGGCTAACGAGGCCAGCCGACTGGTCTCACCAGGAATGGTTCCCCAGATCAAGGTGGTCATGCCCGGGGTGGACACGACCCGATTTACCCCCCTGAGCGCTCCAGACAGGCTTGAAGCGAGAAGATATCTGGGTCTTTCGAAGTCCGGACCGGTCGTTGCCTCGGTGTCTCGTCTGGTCCCGCGCAAGGGGATGGACACCCTGATCCGTGCCGGGGCCCTCCTGTCGGGGGAGTTCCCCGGGTTACAGGTGGTCATTGGTGGTGACGGACGGGACCGGGGAAGACTTGAAAGACTAGCCAACTCCCTCTCGGCCCCGGTCCGGTTTCTCGGGGAGATCTCCCACGAGACCCTGCCCCAGGTTTATGGATCAAGTGACCTCTTCGTCATGGCCTGCCGGGACCGCTGGTTCCACCTCGAACAGGAGGGTTTCGGGGTGGTCTTCTTGGAGGCCGCCGCCTGTGGGGTCCCCCAGATTGCCGGGGCCAGTGGGGGCTCCCACGAGGCCGTCCTCCACGATAAGTCCGGTCTGGTTCTAGAAAACTCATCCGACCACATCGAGGTGGCTGGTAAGATAAGATCACTCCTGGCAGACCCCGAAAGGCGAGCCGACATGGGAAACCACGCCAGGCACCGAGTCGTCCAGGAATTCGACTACGATTACCTGTCGAGGAAACTGGCGGACGTGATAGGCGAGTTTGACCCCTGAAACGTCCCCCGGGACAACCCCGCACAAGTCCAACTAACCCCCCCCAGGAACACTAAGGAGGAACATGTCCGATCAAGTCTCTCAGAAGATGATCGTGAAGGCCCCACCACAGGTGTGCTATGACGTTGTCAGTGACTTCGACTCCTACCACGAGTGGGCCCCAGACCTCAAGGAGATCACCGTGGTCTCTCGGGACTCGTCCGGTCGGGCCACCCGGGTGAAATTCCGGGCCGCCGGAATCGGCCGGTCGAACCACTACACCCTAGATTACAACTACTCCAAGGCCCCCGGAGAGATCTCCTGGGTCCAAAGCGATGGAGACTTGACCTCAAGACTCGACGGGGCCTACGTGTTTGAGCCCTCTGGCGACGGGGACACCCAGGTCGTCTACAAGTTGGTCGTGGAACTCAAGATACCCCTCCCGGCCTTCGTAAAGAGGCGGGCCGAGTCCAAGATCCTGTCTACCGCCCTGCGGTCCCTAAAGACCCGGGCCGAGTCTAAAGCCGGGGCGACTTCATCGTAATACATCACCTCGATGTGTCACACGTAGTAGCCCACCTATCTCCCACCTACTTGCCCTCGTCGGACGCCCACGACGTGTTCAGTCCCCCGGTCGCCCTGGGAATTGACTTTGGCGGGACCAACGCCAAGGCCGTCTTGATCTCAGACCGTGGCAAGGTTCTCCGGGAGGACACCTTTGGAACCCCCCACGACATGTCCCGGCTATCTGAACGGGTACTTGAAACCGTGGTCGCCTTTGAAGTTAGCGGTCTCCCGGTCGGGGTCGGGGTTCCGGTCCTGACCGATGAGACCGGGACGGTCATCGGGGCTCCCAACCTGAGAGAGCTAATCGGGTTCAACGTAGAAGACTCCCTCCAGGCCCGCCTGGGGGAGCTCACCCGCCCCCCAGCCGCTCTGGTCATCGAGAACGACTCAACCTGTGCGACATTTGGCGAGTTCCACCTGGGCTGTGCCCAGGGCGTGGACAACTGGGCCATGGTCGTCTTGGGGACCGGTATCGGGGGCGGATTTGTCTTGAACGGGACCCTCGTGAGGGGAACCAACAACATGGCCGGTGAGATCGGACACGTTATTGTGGATCCAACGGGACCTATGTGTCCCTGTGGCCGGCGGGGCTGCTGGGAGATGTTTGCCTCTGGAGACGCCCTGGCCAGACTTGGTACCCAGAGCCTGGCCAAAAATCCACACAGCGCCCTGGCCAAGTTTACCCGAGGACCCCGAGAGGTCCTGGCCGGTGAGAACATCGTCGAGGCCGCCCGTCTCAACGACCCCTTAGCTGGCCAGGTTATCTCCGAGTACGCCAGGTGGGTCGCCCTAGGCCTGGCCAACCTGTGTACGGCCCTTGACCTCGAACTTGTCGTGATAGCTGGCGGCCCGGCCCTCTCAGGGGACGTCCTCTTAGACCCCGTTCGGGCTCATTTTGCAGAACTCATGCAGTACTATAAGACCAGACCCCGGATCACAATAGCCGTGTCCACCTTCGGGCACCTCACCGGGGCAATCGGGGCGGCCTGGCTTGCTTACCAGTCATCCCTGTCGACCTGACCACCAACCGTGTCCATCTCGACCTCCCAGGGCCGACGGGCTCACTTCAATATCTTTTCTACCGTGATCTTGTCGGTTCCACTTCTGCGGTGGCCCTGGTGAAGGTCGGGGTTACCGCTCCGCAATTTACAACTCCCATTGACGATTTGGACCATTTCGCCAAGCGCGCCCAGCATATAGGTCTGGACGGGATATTTTGCTTTGACCACCTCTGGCCGACCGACCGACCCGGGGGACCCGCCTTATCGGGTCTGGCCATCTTGGGTTACCTGGCCCGGGTAACGTCCGATATTTACTTGGGGACCCTGGTTTCTAGGATCGGTCTCCTCCCCGACGAGGTCTTGGTGGCCGAACTGGTCAATCTGGCCAATTTGGCTCCGGCCAGGGTTCTGTGTGGACTGGGCCTAGGCGACCGGGCAAGCGAACCCGAACGGGTCCACCTGGGACTTGACTGGTTCCCACTTGCTGACCGCCTGGCCTCACTTGAGACCTGCGCTAGACGACTAATCGATCACGACATAGAGGTCTGGATTGGTGGGAGCTCTAGATCGGTCCGAGATATATCTAGACGTCTCGGCTGCTCATTAAACCTCTGGTCGCCCTCCTTAGATGAGCTAGATACCCAAAACTCAGGCCAGGATCTCACCTGGGCTGGGCCCATTAGTGGTCCAGGCAAATCGGATGCCCACCACTGTGCCCGGGAGTTGGTCGACCTGGCTAACCGGGGATTTTCATGGGCCGTGTGGGCCTGGCCGAGCTCATTAGAACTGGTCGACCAGACCCTGAAATTAGCTCGTCATGCGATCTATTGAGAGTTGGGACTGACGAAATTATGAGGAGACTGGAGTAATCGTCCTAAGGTACTTGTGGCACCAACCTTACGTCCAGTAGTGACGTCCTCTGATGGCTGAAGCCACCAGCTTCCCGCTGGTGGCTACCAGAGAGCTCTTCTCAGCAATTCCCCTACAGGCGCTTGAAGGACCCGTCCAATCCCGTTGCCATCCACTGT
>DAIDHF010000001.1:85409-149348 GCA_027452005.1 Acidimicrobiales bacterium | reverse complement strand
AGAGAGCTCTTCTCAGCCATTCCCCTACAGGCGCTTGAAGGACCCGTCCAATCCCGTTGCCATCCACTGTACACCTCAGGTGTGACGCCCCCGGGGCGTCGCCCCGAACCCCGATTCCCCTGACGGCTGAAGCCGCCAGTCCCCTCGGGGTAACTTGATGGAGCGATACTGGGCAAGATTGTTAGACCGGTTTAGTACCACTACTGCGTATGCTACACCTCCTAGACATACCAGACCGAATATAACTTTTACATCAAACTTACCCAGGCTCTCATGGAGGACGAATACTCCGAGTAAAATGCTGGCCAGAGGGTCAACGATGGTCAGTGCGGACTGGGTTGCGCCAATTGGACCCACGTAGAAGGCATTTTGAGCAAGAAACAGACCGAGCAATCCGAAAAATACTAGAGCGTATAAAGACCAGCTAGATAGAACGTGCCCAGGGTTACTCCGTAAAACAAGCGTGACAGTTTTGATGGAAAAAGCCGCGTACGCAAAGGAGATTGCTCCGGCCCCGGCGAGTAATCCGGCCCTCCCAGCTGGTTTGAGGCGCAGTACCTGGGCACCTAGGACCGTCAAAGCAATACAACCGAGTCCGGCAAGCAGTGCAACCACAACATCGGCCCCACTGGGAGAAATTGCACCTACCTGTGGGCTGTCAGCCCACAGAAAATATCCCAGACATAGAGCGATTACAAGTGCCGAGACCCATTCAACCCAGGAAAAAGATACGTGATATATGACCGAAATCACGACCAACAAGAAAACCATTTCAAAAGCTAAAACCGGTTGGACACTAGCAATTGGTCCAAAGTTGAGAGCAAGGGCCTGGCAGACAAAGCCCCCAATCAAAGTCGCGAACCCTCCAACCCAAACTGGCCGTCTGACCAGGTCCCACATCAGTGATGGCTTTAGAGCCAAACCCGAAGGGCTCGACTGAGCTGCTTCTCTTTGTAGAACCGTGGTAACAGCGTTGAAGAACGACCCAGCAAAGGCAAACATTAATGCCACGGACTAACCTGACTTAGAGCTATCGGGATGTAGCCGGTCAAAGACGGCCTGGCCCACGGAATCTGGTAGCCAGCTAATTGCGAGAAGAACCTCCCGTGATAGTTCCTGGAGTTCTCTAATGGAACCATACTCATCTAGGAGACGCCTTCTTCTTTTCTCCCCCAAACCGGGCAGATTATCCAAGACGCCGCTCACCATTCGGGTATCCCTAAGTTTACGATGGTAGGTTATGGCGAATCGATGGGCCTCGTCGCGGACATTCTGGAGGAGATGTAGCGCCCCGGAGGATCTGTCCAAAATTACCGGGGCTGATCTACCTGGTATATATACCTCTTCATTTCTCTTTGCCAGCGAACAAAGATAAAATTTACCCGAGAGCCCAGACTCTTCAATAACTTCTTGTGCAACTTTTAGTTGTCCCTTCCCACCATCAACGACCAATAGGTCCGGCATATTCCCGAAAGAGCCATCTTGGCCATTGGCGGGCTCACTCAATCTTGAAACCCGCCTTGTTAGTACCTCTCTCATGGCCCCGTAATCGTCATTTCCAGAAATCGTCTTCACCCTAAAGTGCCGGTAGTGTGCTTTCTTTAGGATTCCATCTTCCATAACAACCATTGACCCTACGTAATCTCGCCCCTGAATGTGACTCATGTCATAGCACTCAATACGCAGAGGGGCTCTAAGCATCCCAAGCTCTTCGCGTAAATGGTTGAGCGCAATAGTCCTCGAATTATGATTTCGTGTAAACCTAAGAAAGTTACGATCTAGATTGGCCTTGGCGTTAATTGTCGCTAGCTCGAGAAGTTTCCTCTTATACTCTAGCTTGGGAACCGTAATACTCACGGACCTGTTTGTCCGAGAAGAAAATAGCTCCTCATACATCTCAATCTCACTGGGGAGCTCACCGAGAATGATCTGTTCAGGTGCCGTGGAAACGCTCTGCTCAAATAATACCCCGAGGGCGGTTGCCATGAGATCACCGGACGGTGTCTGCGGGTTAGCTTCTAATAGAAATCCCCAGGTTCCAACAATAGAACCTCTTCTAACATGTAGGACTTCTATTTGAGCCTCAATTTCATTCCTCCACAGTCCAAGAACATCAAAATCTACCTTAGTCTTCGTTGTGACGTGTTGCCTGGCAACCACTTCTCTTGCTGAAGCAAGAGCATCACGTAGTCGTGCAGCCTTTTCAAAGTTCAGGTTTTCTGAAGCCTGAAGCATTTGTGACTCTAATTCCCAGATAAGGTCTGTATCTTTTCCCTGTAAAAACTCGGTAACCTTTTTTACAAGCTTGGCGTACTCGTCTTGGGTTATAGCACCGATGCACGGGCCAGAGCACCTGTCTATGTGATAGAGCAGACACGGCTTTCCGAGCTTGTTGTGTCGATCTAACTTCGTGTCGCTACAAGTTCTAAGCGGAAAGGCCTTGATCAGTACGTCCAAAGTCTCACGAACGGCCCCGACATTTGTGTAGGGCCCAAAGTATTGCGTGTCACGTCGGTGGCTTGATCGGGTTACTACTGGCCTGGGCCAGTCATCCTTTTTCGATATCGCCAGATAGGGATAAGACTTATCGTCTCGAAGGGCAACATTATACTTGGGACGATTGTGTTTGATCAGGCTGTATTCAACCAGTACGGCTTCAGCGTTTGTTGAAACCTGGACCCAGTCTAGGGAGTGGGCTTCGTTGATTAGCTGTAGCGTTTTGGGAGAGTGCTTATCAGGGGGAAAATAACTTCTTAGTCTTGACCTGAGTGACCTGGCCTTACCCACGTACAAAACTCGCCCAGTCGCACTTAGGAATTGATAGGAACCCGGGGCATCGGGAACTAGTGAGAAATCTATACTGGGACCTTGGTGGCCGGATCTACTTATCAGCATTACTGGTGTAGTCCATTCTAGCTGGCGGAAGTGGAGATTTTGAAAGGATCTTGCACTTGTATTAGATATTTGGAATATAATACAAAGTGAAGCCGTCCTGGAATGCGGCAAGTAGAAAAATAGGTTCTGTGACCGACAACCCCGAGGAAGGGCGTCCAGGCTGTCCACTCCGGTCAAAAGCAGTGCCACTATCCCCACGGGGGTTTGAATTGATACGACTACAGAGACCCTTAGATGAGAGCTATCAAAGCGCTGACCAACAACAACTCGCGACTCGGATTGGGAATTCTCTTGAAGTACTGGGTAGTTCGGTGGTCATTTTAGGGCACCACTATCAGCGTGACGAGGTTATTCGATGGGCCCATGCCACTGGAGACTCCTTTGGACTGTCGAGATTTGCTGCCGAGAACTCCCTGGCCCGATTTGTGGTGTTTTGCGGGGTACATTTCATGGCTGAATCCGCAGATATTCTCACAGGAGATGACCAAAAGGTTATTCTCCCCGACCTGAATGCCGGTTGCTCTATGGCCGACATGGCAGATCTCCAAGACGTCCAAGCCTGTTGGGAAGACTTAGACCAGATAACCGATATACGGGGAGTTATCCCGATAACCTACATGAACTCATCAGCTGCCCTGAAGGCCTTTGTTGGACGCAATGGAGGTCTGGTTTGTACCTCTTCCAATGCCCGGGCAGCACTTTCATGGGCATTTGGTCAGGTAAAGACCATATCGGAACGCCCAAAAGTCCTTTTTTTCCCCGATCAGCACTTAGGTCGAAATACAGGAGTTCAACTGGGCTACAACCCAAAAGATATGCACGTGTGGGATCCGAAACTTGATACTGGCGGACTTGAAGAACGCCAGATCAAGGATGCATCAATCTTGCTCTGGAAGGGCCACTGTTCGGTGCATCAGCGTTTTTCTGTGCCTCAAATTCAAGATTACAGGTCCCGACACCCAGAAGGTAAGGTGGTCGTCCACCCGGAGTGTTCCCTGGAGGTTGTAGAACACGCTGACGAAGTGGGTTCGACGGATTTTATTATAAGGTACGTTGCTAGCCAGCCTGCCGGGACGAAGTTGGCCATTGGTACAGAGATCCATTTAGTGAACCGTCTGGCCAATAACAACCCTCACCTCACTATTGAGTCCCTAGATCCTCTAGTTTGTCCGTGTTCAACCATGTTCAGAATTGATCCCATGCATCTGTGCTGGGTCCTAGAAAATCTCCAACAGGAAAGGGTAGTAAATCAGATCACCGTTGATCCAGAAACTAAGCAATGGGCCCGGGTGGCCCTAGAAAGAATGTTGGCCACGACAAACTAATCGAGGTTCCCCAACAAGGACCTGAGATAAGCCCCGGTGAAGCTGTTTGCATCCCGAGACACCTCTTCGGGAGTTCCGTGAGCGACCAGTTCTCCTCCCCCACTTCCGCCGCCAGGACCTAAGTCAATTATCCAGTCGGCCGTCTTTACAACCTCAAGGTTGTGCTCAATCACAATTACCGAATTCCCACTATCGACAAGACGGTGCAGCACGGTTAGAAGTTTGGACACATCTTCAAAATGAAGTCCCGTGGTAGGTTCATCTAATATATACAGGGTCTTGCCCGTAGATCTCTTGGAGAGTTCTGAAGCCAGCTTGACCCGTTGAGCTTCCCCACCAGAAAGCGTCGGAGCGGGTTGGCCAAGACGCACGTATCCCAGCCCTACGTCCAACAAGGTCGAAAGATGCCGAGCTATTTGAGACTGATTTCTAAAGAACTCATGGGCGTCCTCAATTGAAAGACTCAAGACCTCAGCAATATTCTTGCCCTTGAACTCGACCTCTAAGGTGTCTCGATTATAGCGAGTTCCGTGACAGGACTCGCACGGCACATACACGTCGGGCAAAAAGTGCATCTCAATTTTCAAGGTGCCGTCACCTTCACATGCCTGGCATCTGCCTATCCCAACATTGAAAGAGAACCTACCCGGGGCATAACCGCGGGCCCTTGCCTCATTTGTCTGGCTAAACAGCTTACGAATATGATCAAAAACTCCTACGTAAGTAGCCGGGTTCGATCTTGGAGTCCTTCCAATTGGCGACTGATCTATAGCAACTACCTTGTCGATTCGGTCAACTCCCACAATCTTGTCATGCGCCCCGGCAAATCGGTTAGCACCATTTACTTGCACCAAGAGTTCGTTGAGCAAAATGTCGTTTACAAGGGTCGACTTGCCAGAGCCCGATACCCCGGTCACACACGTGAAACATCCAAGTGGAAACTCTACGTCGATATCTTTCAGGTTATGCTCACGCGCACCGGTAACCGTGAGAAATCCTCGGCTACAAGCTCGACGCTGGCTTGGTACCTCGATTCTTCTCTTTCCTCCCAGGTACTGACCGGTGAGGGACTCCTTGCATTTGATAAGTCCGCCAAGTTTTCCGCTAAAGACCACCTGTCCGCCATGCTCGCCTGCCCCGGGTCCTATGTCTACCAGGTAATCGGCCGCACGGATCGTGTCTTCGTCATGTTCGACCACGATTACTGAATTCCCGAGATCTCTAAGACGCTCTAAAGTATCTATAAGTTTTCGATTATCGCGCTGGTGAAGGCCAATGGATGGTTCGTCAAGAACATACAGTACTCCAACCAGTCCACTCCCGATCTGGGAAGCGAGACGAATCCTTTGAGCCTCTCCTCCAGCCAAGGTTGAGGCCGATCTAGCCAGAGATAGATAACCAAGTCCCACGTCATCAAGAAATCCCAGACGGGAACCAATTTCCTTTAGAAGCCTTTCTGAGATGAAAGACTGACGTTCGTCTAGTCCCAGATTGTCTATGACGGTCCTGGCCTGGGAGATCGGCATCGCACAAAGTTCATAAATTCCTAAACCTCCAACGGTTACCACCCGAGACTCGGCCTTAAGTCTTGATCCTTCACACTCCCGACAGGGAACCTCGCGCATAAAGGTCTCCATATATCCCCGAATAAAGTCCGATCCCGATTCGCTGTGACGCTTGGAAAGATACCCCATAATCCCCTCAAATGCAGAATTATAGATCTTTGCCCGCCCATAACGGTTTCGGTAAGACACTTTTACGCTCTTGTCGCCAGTCCCATAAAGTAAAATGTCACGGTGCGCCTTTTTAAGCTTCTTCCACGAGGTCGTGATGGGTATTTGATACTGTGCAATAACTGCCTGGATCAACTTGGAATAGTAGTCATTGCGTCCGAATCTCCACTGGTCAATTACACCGTCAGCAATTGACAGTTCCGGATCTCTAATAACAAGTGCCGGGTCGACTTCATAACTTACCCCTAGCCCAGAACAACTCTCGCATGCCCCGAATGGAGAGTTGAAAGAAAAGCTTCGTGGTTCAAGTTCAGAAAAGCTGATTGAACATTTAACACAAGCCAGATTCTGGCTAAAAGTCAAAATATCTTCAGTACTTCCCTCATTGGAGGACTCACCAGATGTCGACTTTGTGGTCCCGATAAGATGGATCTCGGCCACTCCATTTGCGAGTCCCAGTGCCGTCTCCAAGGACTCGGTCAAACGTCTAGAAAGTGAACTCTTTTTAATTAGGCGGTCAACAACGACTGAGATGGAGTGATTCTCATATCGGGCCAACTGGTCAGCATCTTGGCCGACTAACTCTTGCATGTCCCTTGCTTGACCATCTATCCTAAACCTCTGATACCCCAATCTGCCCAGGTCAGAGATAAGCGATGAATACTCCCCTTTTCTCCCCCTAACCACTGGAGCGAGTACTTCAAATCGGGTCCCATCTTCAAGGCGCATGATAGAGTCGACAATGTCTTGGGGAGTCTGTCGACCAACTGGAGCGCCACATTTTGGGCAGTGTGGTATACCAATCCTGGCATACAACACTCTTAGGTAGTCGTAAATCTCAGTTACCGTTCCGACGGTCGACCTGGGATTTCGGGATCCAGACTTTTGATCAATTGAGATTGCTGGCGAAAGACCTTCAATAAAATCGACGTCAGGCTTGTCCATCTGTCCTAAAAACTGCCGGGCGTAAGAGGAAAGAGATTCTACATACCGTCGTTGGCCCTCTGCGTAAATCGTATCAAAAGCTAACGAAGACTTTCCTGAGCCAGACAGGCCGGTAAAGACAACGAGAGCATCGCGGGGTATTTCAATCGAAACACTCTTCAGGTTGTGCTCCCGAGCGCCACGAACAATCAGCTTGTCCAGATTTTTCATCGAGATTGTCGTTCTACAAGGGAATTGGTGGGTTGCAAATTACCTCTCACTAGTGCTCTCTAAGTCTGGCGAGTTCGTCGCGATACCTTCCCGCATCTTCAAATCTAAGCTCACGGGCTGCCAAAGTCATCTGATCTTCAAGATATCCAATTTCTAACTCTAGTTCTTGCTTTGACAACTCTAGCAACCCGTTGCCGATTCCTAGACCATCCTTTGCACCACGGGTAGCTCTCGCAGCTGAGGACTTCTTAGAGGACAAGCGGCTGGTTATATCACGAATCTCCTTCTTTATTGACCGTGGAACAATGGAGTTATTCTTGTTGTGGATCTCTTGCAATCTACGTCTTCTATTAGTCTCGGCAATAGCTCGTTTCATAGAGTCCGTCATTACGTCGCCATACATAATCACTTTGCCCTCGACGTGCCTAGCTGCACGTCCGATAGTTTGGATAAGTGAGGTCTCCGAACGCAGGAATCCTTCCTTGTCGGCGTCCAAAATGGCCACTAACTCAACTTCGGGAAGATCTAGGCCCTCGCGCAAAAGGTTGATTCCTACCAAAACGTCAAAATCACCCGATCTCAACTCACTAAGAATCTCAATTCGCTCAATAGTATCAATATCAGAGTGGAGATACTTTACCTTTACAGAGTAATCCGCAAGAAACTCGGTTAAGTCTTCAGCCATCTTCTTTGTTAACGTGGTAACTAGAACCCTATTTCCTTTTGAGACAACAACTTGAATACGTTCAAGTAGGTCGTCTATCTGTCCCTTTGTGGGTAATACAGTCACCTCCGGATCAAGTAACCCAGTTGGGCGAACAATCTGTTCGACAATAACGTCAGAGTTGGTGATCTCAAACTTCCCCGGGGTGGCCGACAGAAATATAACCTGGCCAATTGAAGCAATAAACTCATCAAAAGTCAAAGGACGATTATCAAGGGCAGAAGGTAATCGAAACCCGTACTGAACTAGGGTCTCCTTTCTAGAACGATCCCCTTTATACTGACCAATAATCTGGGGCACGGCCTGATGGCTCTCGTCAATTATCATCAAGAAATCTTCCGGAAAGAAATCTAAGAGTGTGTAAGGAGGTGCACCTGAAATCCTCCCGTCAATGTGTCTAGAGTAATTTTCAATTCCATTGCAATAACCAATCTCGGCCATCATTTCTAGGTCTTGTCGTGTTCTCATTCCCAGTCTCTGTGCTTCGACCAACTTGTTAGCTGTGTTCAGCTCTTCCAAGCGGACGTTCAGTTCTTGCTCGATTGAACCAATTGCATCTTTGAGGCGATCTCCACCAGCCACATAGTGAGTCGCTGGAAATATAATGGTGCTTTCGAGGTCTTCGATGACTTGTCCCGAGACAGGGTCAACAAGTGATATCTTCTCAACCTGGTCTCCAAATAGCTCAACTCTCGTGACAAACTCATCATATGACTGCTGAATTGAAATCGTGTCACCCCGGACCTGAAATCTACCCCGGTCAATTGCCACGTCGTTGCGCTCAAATTGATTATCAATAAGCCGAGCAAGTAACTGTCTGGTATCGATTTCTTCGCCAACCATTATCGAGACAATTGACGATAGGTACTCTTGGGGTGAACCAAGAGCATAGATACATGACACCGATGCCACGACAATAGTATCTCGATGAACAAGCAAGTTTGCCGTTGCCGAGTGACGCAGCCGGTCAATCTCAGAGTTTATCGATGAATCCTTTTCAATATAGGTATCGGATGCTGGCATGTATGCTTCGGGTTGGTAGTAGTCGTAATATGAAACAAAATACTCGACATGATTATTTGGAAATAACTCCGTGAACTCCGAGGCCAACTGTGCTGCGAGGGATTTATTTGGAGCAAGAACCAAGGTTGGTCTTTGCAATCGTTCTATTGTCCAGGCAATTGTGGCAGTCTTTCCACTACCAGTTATCCCGAGTAAAGTTTGGAATCGGTTACCACTATTGAGAGAATCCACTAACTTATCTATCGCCTGTGGCTGATCACCCTGAGGACTATATTGCGATACCACGGTAAATTGTTTGGCTTTGGGCGGATTATTTACTGACAAGGTAAAAGTATTTAGCCGCTCACCTTGGGCGAGTTCAATTCAAGCTGGCTCTCTAGCCAGGTATAACACTTCTCAACTTCTCTTTGGAGGTCTTGTTCAGAAGTATTGTTTTCTATAACATAATCGGCAAGTTCTAGGCGTTCACCACGACTAATCTGGGAGGCCATCCGAGCCCTGGCATCTAAGACGTTCATCTTGCGCTTGGTTACAAGTCTTTCAAGTCTGACCTCGTCGTCACTGTCAACTACGACCACCAGGTTTATCAAATACTTTGTCTTAGTAGACTTTGTAAGCAAGGGAATTTCAAGGATAACAATCTGATCTTTTCTTCTTTCAGCATCTAACTGTGAAAATTCTGCAAGTTCTTGGGTCATGAGGCTGGCCACTGCCGGATGAGTTATCTTATTCAGGTCTTCCAAGGCTCTTGGGTCGGCAAAAGCCACCTCGGCCATTTTCTGCCGGTCAAGAGATCCGTCCCTAGAAAATACACTAGCTCCAAAGCGAGAAAGGATCTGTCGAGATGCTTCAGTACCTGGTTCGACCGCTCGCCGAGCCAGTTGGTCGCTGTCGATCGTCCTTATTCCATAGTCGGCCAGTAGGCTTGCCACTTTTGACTTCCCCGAGCCAATTCCTCCTGTAAGTCCAACAATCAACACTCCTATGCTAGCCAATCCTGCGAGGACCTGTTGCTATTGCGAACAGGACAAGAGTTGTATCGTCGACTTCTTGGGTTACGTGAAAATCATCTGAAGTTATTCCGGAGTTCCCGTTAGAGTCACCCTTGGCAAAAATGCGATAGGTTAGAGGCAGAATCTTGGTATAGGAAAAGATATACCATGATCTAGGAATCTTGTGACGAAGTTTGAAAAGGTCGAGTGCTAACAACTTATTGCCCTTGATGCGTCTTTCAGACAGGTCCTCTTTGACGGTCTTTGTACCATCAAGACCACCTACCCAGACTTGGTCAAAGAATTGCCCCAAAAGACCGGCCAGTTGAAGTTTAGAAAAAGAAGTCACGTGATAAGGATTTTCGAAATCTGCCATGGCATTGGGAGCCAAAAAGTATGCAGATCCGTCATCGGCAAGGACTCGAGCAATTTCCGATACGTGATCTTGGGGATTCAAAAAGTGCTCAATTAGGTGCGACGAGCATACTACTGGGAGAGACCCAGCCCGAAATGCCAGCCTTGACGCATCCATTGCAGAGGCTATAAAACCCTGAGAGGCGTGGTTGCAATAGGCCTCAATGGCTGCTCCGGGGTCGTAGTCGACGCCAATAACTACCCTTTCAACTGGGCCGTTACCAGGAACATTACTCGGCAAGTGAGTGAGGGTTGCCGAGTCGAAACCGAGCCCACAACCCAGGTCAACTACAAGATCGGAGTCAATGAGACGAGATAATTCCCTGTATCCAGCCCGATGAAGGGCCAATAATGAATCCGGGGTAGCCCCTGGTGTTGGTCGTTCACCAGTCAATCGGGCCTTTTGTGACGATGATTTCCCGCTCGAAAAGACCTGCCTGGCTCTGGTAACGTGAAAAGCCTTGTCTATGGAAGATGATTCAATGGCCGTTTCATTTGATCCCGGTTCTGAGCTGAAGGTTAGCCCTGGTGAAAATCCGGGACCCAACACTGACGGCCCATTGGCAGATGATGAATCGGACCTTGAAGATCGCACTGTCCCATCTTCTAGCATCTGGAATCGCTCAACAGTTATAACCACCCTCGTAATAGCACTACTTGCCTATCTTCCCACATTCCGTATCCACCCTGGCAAGCTAAGCGCAGATACTAAGAGCTATCTGTACATAAATCCAAGTGGACTCATGCATCAGGCCCTGTATATGTGGGACTCCTTTGTGGGTAACGGGACCGTAACTCACCAGTTTATAGGATATCTCTTTCCAATGGGGCCATATTACTGGCTGGTCAAGACCCTGGGCATTCCAATGTGGGTTGGTCAGCGATTTTGGCTTGGATCTATATTCTTTTTTGCCGGTACGGGGATTTTGTATATGGGGCGAAAATTTGGCCTCAAAAACTGGGCCTTGATGGCTCCGGCGGTAGGGTACATGCTCTCGCCTTATGTCCTATCATACGCGGCTCGCCTGTCGGCACTTTTGCTGCCATTTAGTGCCGCCGGCTGGCTTGTAGGCGTGATGTTGGTTGCACTGAGGAAGCCTGGGTGGAGATATCCAGCAATTTTTTCACTAATCTTGGCGGTTACCAGTACAGTGAATGCCACCTCGGCAATCTATGTCATATTCGCCCCGATAACCCTATATTTCTTCGAGGTCTTTGTCCATAAGACTACCGGTTTCAAACAGGCAACCTTAGCTATTTTGAAGATCGCCTTGTTGTCAACCTTGTTATCGCTCTGGTGGATTATAGGTCTTATAATCGAGTTTAGCTTCGCACTTAATATTGTGCAGTACACCGAGTCGATTGTTACCGTAACCTTGACCTCAACCAGTTCTGAGGTATTTCGTGGATTGGGATACTGGTACTTCTACGGCGAAGACCAAATCGATCAGTATATTCAGGCATCAAACGGGTACATGACCTCTATTTACCTAGTCATATTGAGTACGATCCTCCCAGCAGTTCAGATTTTGCTCGGATTTCTAGCCCGTTGGAAATATAGGTTGTTTTTTTTGACACTTGTATTCGTGGGGCTGATATTGGCAGTTGGGGCATACCCATATGAGTCCTCAACCCCATTTGGTGCCGCCCTAAAGGCGTTTCAGTCCACCGGAATAGCTGGGCTGGCACTTCGGAGCGACAACCGGGCGGTACCCATTGTATTGTTAGGGCTCGCTGGTCTGACGGCTAGCGCCATAACCGCTATATATCAAAAATGGCGCTTAGTAGCCCTAGGGCTTGGGATTCTCCTTGGGCTCGGATTTTGCTTTAATCTGCCCTCACTATTTACTGGTAACCTGATCGGTAAAAATCTCTTGTTCCCCCAAAAGCTGCCGAGTTATTACTACTCAGAATCCCACTACCTCAACACTCATTCGCCCAACACTAGAGTTTTGGATGAACCGGGGGATGATTTTGCATATTACCTGTGGGGAACCACAGTCGACCCCGTAGATCCGGGACTCTTGACACGCCCTTTTGTTGCCCGTGAACAAGTCCCGTATGGTTCAGCACCTTCAGCTGATCTACTAAACGCGTTTGATGAGTATGTCCAAGAAGGTACCTACAACCCCCTTACTCTAGCCCCGATATCAAGGCTCATGAGCATAGGCGACGTGGTGGTCAGGTCAGATCTTGCCTATGAACGTTCTAATACTCCCCGACCACGCTCTCTGTGGGGAATGTTTAACCTTAGTCTTCCCGGGGTTGGAAAGCCCATCGGATTTGGTCCGGCAACTCCTCCGACTAAGCAAAAATATCCCATGGTAGACGAAACGGCTCTTGCGAGAAATCCGCACAGTCCCTATCCTCCGAAACTTGCAGTACTGCCGGTCAAAAATACCCGACCTATAGTAAGAGTAGAATCACCTAAGTCTCCCATCTTGCTGGACGGCGATGGGATTGGAATGGTCCAGGCTGCCGCGGCTGGAATCTTGAACTCCAATCCAACTATATTCTACTCAGCCTCTCTGGGTCATAAGTCCAAACTTGAAAGCCAGATACTCTCCCAGAATGCACAGCTAGTGGTTACTGATTCCAACTATCTAGCCCAAAGACGCTGGGGAAGTCTTCGTGAAAATGTCGGATACATTCAGCAACCGGGAGAACCGGTCCTAGTAAATGACCCTTCGGTCCACCCATTAAAGGTATTTCCAGACGAAACGACCAAAGACCAAACGGTTGCCAAGCTATATGGAGTCAGCCACGTTGTAGCAACCAGTTACGGTAACCCAATTTCCTTTGTACCTGAGAACAAACCATATAATGCAGTTGACGGGAACCTCTCAACCGTGTGGACAACAGGGGCATTTGAAAACCCAATTGGTCAACGTATTCGAATAGAGATCGGTCGTAAGATTACTGCAAACCATATTCTCTTCGTTCAGCCCCTGACAGGTCCTAGAGACAGATATATTACTAGGGTAGAGATAACCTTTCAGATTGGAAATCATAAGTCTTACATCTATAGTTCTCTAGATTCGGCCTCTCGCGCATCATCGGGTCAAATGGTATTTTTCCCATCCCGAACTTTCACATCAGTTGAAGTCAAGATCTTGCAGATCAATCTTGTACATGAAATCTATTACTCAGGAGTTTCTGGAGTTGGGTTTGCAGAAATTGGAATTCCCGGTGTCAACCTAACCGAGATAGTTCAAATGCCAACTGATCTGGTCCAATTCGCTGGTCCTAAAAGTAAAACTCATTCGTTAATCTACATAATGCACCGCAGGCAGGCCCCGAGTGTGCCGCCTAGAACCGATCCTGAACTCAACATAACTAGAGAATTCAATGTTCCGACCACCAGAACGTTTTCTATAAGTGGAACTGCAAGGATCTCGGCTCTTATCCCCGACATTACGATTGACCAACTTTTAGGTCGACCTGGTTCTAATGGCTCTGGAGTAACCGTGACGAGTTCAGGAAGGCTCCCGGGTGATCTAAACGCAAGAGCATCAATGGCATTAGATGGAAATCCTAATACTGCTTGGATGCCGGGAATTGGTCCTCAGGCCGGAGGATGGATCCAAGCCAACTTTCCACAAGACACTCTTGGAGTTTATCCTTCGTCTTTCACACACTTGAACCTGCAGTTGATTACCGACGGTCGCCATTCGGTACCAACTCAAATCCTGCTTAGCTCTAGTAGCGGAAGCGATCTGGTCAATTTACCAAATCTACCAAACACAATTGGCCCGAACTCGACTACTACTGTTCCGATTAGTTTTTCGGCACTATCGGGTAACTTCCTACGACTAACTATTGAGAAGGTTCGCCAAGTAGCATTTACCGATTACTACTCAGGTAAACCAGATATTGAACCGGTGGGTATTGCCGAGTTGGGCATTCCTAATGTAGTGGTACCACCAATGCCTAGTGTGCTTCCTAGTAAATGTCGAACGAACTTACTCTATATAGACGGCAGTCCCGTCGACATTCAGGTCTTCGGTACCGAGAAAATTGCATCGTCACAAACAGGTCTTTACCTAGGCTTGAAAGGGTGCGGACCAGATACAAATGGGATTACCCTTGCTCCTGGGAACCATATTCTCCAAACCGGTACCGGCTCCCAGTGGCAGGTTGGATTCAACGTTGACTCGGTGGTGTTGGCTTCCAACCAAAACGATCAACCGATTCCTCAAAATGTAGTGGGTCAACTCACTCCAACATCGACTTCGTCAACAGCACCTTCTTCGGTCCACGTAATTAGCAGTTCACCAACATCATATACCGTACAGATACATCACAGTGTTCCCAACTCGTGGCTAGTGCTTGGGCAGAGTCTGAACAAGGGTTGGACGGCCACTGTAACTTCCATAGGCTCCAAAAAGGTGCATGTTTCCTTGGGACGACCAATTTTGATAGACGGGATGTCCAATGGATGGGTTCTCCCCGCGTCAAGCCACGAAATGGCAATGACAATTTTTATTTCGTGGTATCCTCAAAATTACGTACTTCCTTCAATCCTAATTTCTTTGGCGGCCCTATTATTGGTCATCGGACTGATAATTTTCACAAAGCCCAAGAACTCGATTCGCACACTCAACGAGGCAGATTAGGAAATTGCAATGCCAACTCCCACCTTGATCAATGGAGTAAATCCCAGGAATAGAAGGCTTATCTATATCTCTTTGGCTGTAGGAACTGTAGTTGGCATTTTTGTAAATATCTGGCTTTTACCAGTATTTTGTCTTGTTACTTACGTGTCAGGGATATCTAGGTGGGCGCGCTATTTTGTCGGTGCATCTGCCGCTCTATGCTTGTTTGGAAACGTTATCTACTACGCCATAGAAGAGGCCACTCACGGATGGCATGCCCTATTTGGGTGGGTAACCCATTTTCAACAGGGTAACTCACTAATATGGATCGGGTGTTCACTGGTACTGGCATTTATAGCATCTACTAACGCTCTCAGTCCTAACATTCACTTGCCCGAGAATCCACAACTACCTAAGGCGCTCCAAAAAAAGAGAGATTAACGTGAAATTGGAAAATGACACGCCACTTTATGGCCGGCGGAAATCTCAACTAACTCGGGTTCTTGAATGGCACATATGTCTTGAGAGTACGGGCATCTGGTTCTAAACTTACATCCAGACGGAGGATCGATAACTGAAGGCAGTTCCCCCGATAGCCTCATTTTTCCTTCCGATCCAATAAGGCTCGGGTCAGGCTCGGGTACCGACTCTAAAAGTGCTTTAGTATATGGATGAGCCGGGTTGGTATAAAAAGTATCCGAGTCTGCCGTCTCGCAGATCCTCCCAAGATACATTACGGCCACCGAAGTTGAAATGTTCTTCACGACCGCCAGATCGTGGGCAATAAATATCATTGATAGGTCATATTTAGACTTGAGAACTCGTAGTAGGTTCAGAATTTGTGCCTGAACTGAGACGTCAAGAGCTGAGACGGGTTCGTCACATATCAAGAGCTTTGGACTTAACATTAATGCTCTGGCAATTGAAATTCGTTGGCACTGGCCGCCTGAAAACTCATGAGGTCGCCGATCTTTGACACTTTCAAAGTCCAGTCCTACTTGATCGCACATTTCCCGGACTCGATCGTAACGTTCTTCACTCTCAAGCTTGGACCAGATATCAAGCGGCTCTGCAATAATGTCCTTAAGCCTCCGTCGCGGGTTTAGAGAAGAGATCGGATCCTGAAAGATAATTTGCATGCCTTGACGTATCCGACGTAACTCTTTCCCCTTCACCCGGGTTAGATCGCTACCCTCGAAGTTTACCGACCCTTGAGCAGGCCGGATGAGTTGCATTATTGCTCTACCAGTGGTCGACTTTCCACAACCGGACTCTCCTACTAGCCCCAAGGTCTCACCTTTTGCTAATTCAAAGCTTACGTCGGAGACGGCGTGGACTTTCTTGCCGGCTCCGGCCGGAAAGGTGACAACTAAATTTTCTACCTTCAGGATCTTTTCAGGGCTCATTACGACTTGAAAAACTTTTCTTCTCTGACGGGTTTTACTCCCAGGCGTTCTACCATGTGTGCAGGTGGAGGGGGCATTCCTCCAACCGGATTCCAACAAGCAAACACGTGTCCCGGTGTTTCCGCTGCCATCAACGGGGGTTCTAGAGTGTGACATCTTTCATCGGCGTACGCACATCGTGGCGCGAACGAACAGCCCAACGGGGGATTTACTAAGTCAGGTGGCCGACCCTCAATCGCCCTAAGTGGAACATTTGATGGTGCATTCAGTTTAGGAATCGATTCAAATAGGGCCTGAGTGTAGCGCATTTTCATATTAGAAAATAAATATTTCGTTGGAGCCCGCTCTACTATCTTGCCAGCATACATCACGGCAATCTCATCGCACCGGTCTGATACAACCCCAAGATCGTGAGTAATTAGAATCATAGCCATGTTTCGCTCCCGTTGGAGTGAACCAAGTAGATCTAGTATCTGGGCCTGAACAGTAACATCAAGTGCGGTGGTTGGTTCGTCGGCAATGATCAGCTTAGGCCCACAGGCCAGTGCCATTGCAATGGTTACTCGCTGGCGAAGTCCTCCGGAAAGCTCATGGGGATAAGACCTCATTCGACGTTCCGGCTCTGGCATTGCCACCGACTTTAGGATTGAAATAGCCATCTCATTGGCCTGACCTTTGTCGATCTTCAGGTGAAGACGTACTGACTCAGTAATTTGCCGTCCAATTCTTACGACCGGGTTCAGCGAAGTCATGGGGTCTTGTGAGACTAATCCAATCTGTGCGCCCCAGATTCTTCTCATCTGCTCGTCGGTGTAGTCCGAAATATCTTGACCGTCGAAAATAAGCTGGCCATCGTTGATTACGCCATGCCGAGGGAGCATTCGCATAACCGAACGGGAAAGTACGGTCTTGCCTGAACCAGACTCTCCGACAATACCAATCGTGCGACCTTTATTCAACGAAAAACTGACCCCATCAACTGCTTTTACTCTTCCACGGCCGGTCTCAAAATGAGTCTTTAGATCTCTAACCTCCAAGAGTGGCGCCGAATCGCTTGACTGACTTACATGCATATATGTCTGCGTCGTGCTCATCTACAGGAAGCTCTCTCTAATTCCAAACTTCATTCGAAGACGATCCGCCACAACATTGATCGACAACACAGTAAAAAGTAAGGCCAACGAAGGCCATATCCACAAAATCGAGTTCTGCTCTAGCTCAGATGAAGCAACATTTACCATGTCGCCCCAAGTTGGAGTCGGCGGAGGAACTGAAAGTCCCAGAAAGGAAAGACCCGCTTCAGCCAAAATAGCAACTCCGACGGCTATAAACACAAACGCCGATAGAGTCATTGCAACATTTGGAAATATCTCCTTCAACAGTACGCGCGATGTTGAAGCACCGAGTGCTTTGGACGCAGCCACGTACTCACGACTAGCAACTGATTGAGTAGCTGAACGAACTACCCTAAATATCAACGGACTTCCTACGATTCCAATTGCAACGGTAATAACTAACAACGAGCGCCCTTCAAATGTGATCAGGGCTAAAATAAGTATCATTTGAGGAAAAGCTAGAAAAATAATCGCGAGAGAGTTGAGAGAAAAATCAACTGCTTTCCCGTAATATCCCGCCAAAATTCCTGTAAGACCTCCCAATAGAATGCCCAGCAGTATAGACCCGAAGCCAACTACTAAAGATACCCTGGAACCAAATATCAATCGAGACAACTCATCGCGCCCGATGTTGTCAGTCCCCAACAGGTGATGGAGTGAAGGTCCTAGATTGCTAGGTGCCTCCAGGGCAGAGTCTGGATTGGGAAGTGGGAGCAAGTTGGCAAAAATGGCAACCAAGACAATTAATGCTACCCAGGCAACCGAGAGCCAGAAACCTACCCCAAGTTTCAACGACTTTAGTTTAGCGAAGAATCTTATAACTCGTCCCATCACAACCCGGCTCTTGCTACCCGAATTCGAGGATCTATAACAGCGTTCAAAATATCAGCAAGTAAACTAAGGAGAACAAACCCTACCGTTGTTACCAATACAACTCCTTGAACCATGAGATAGTCGTTTTGAAGTATCGAGCTAATGGTCATAAGCCCAATTCCGGGAAGCTGAAAGATTACCTCAATAATAAAGGCGCCACCGATCAGGTTGCCGATATTTAAAGATGCCAAAGTAACAAAAGTCAAAGTCGAAGGCCTGATAACGTGGCGAAGCATTATATAGCGGGTACTCAGACCTTTTGCCTTAGCTACTGTTACAAAATCCTCCTGTAGGGTTGAGATCAAATCGGATCGCAAGACTCGATGATACACGGCGACCGAGCCCAACGATAATGTTATTACCGGAAGCACCATAGATTTCAGGTTCTCGCCAACGTTTTGCGTCAAATTTGTGTATCCAGTTGCCGGGAAAATGTGCAACTTAACGGCAAAAGCAAGAACTAAGAATACGCCGATTACAAAGGTAGGTGTTGACAGAAGGCTAAAAGAAAATGTCGACCCGTATCTATCAAGTCGGCTTCCCGGGCGAAGCGCTGTTGCCATGGCCAGCGGAACAGCAATTAATAGCGCGACGACTTGTGACAGGAACATCAGTTCCAGAGTAATCGGAAGGCGCTGTGCCAAGGCCTGAGTGACTGTTTGATCGGTGGTATAACTCTTACCGAGGTTTCCAGTAAGGGCATGTTTGAGAAAGATCAAATATCTAGTCAACATGGGTTTGTCAAGCCCAAGTTGATGAGTCAACTTTACGTGTCCGGCTGCCGTACACCCGACACCGCATATTGCATCAACCGGGTTTCCTGGAAGCAGATTTAGCAGATAAAACGAGAAAAATGAAGTAATAAGCAAAATAGGTACAACAGCTGCCAGCCTTATTAATATGTACCTCTTCACTAGCTGGCCTCAACTTCTCTCAACGGACCAAGAATCATCTTGGCAATACTACTATTGCTTACGCCCACTGGTTCCATCAATGTTCGCCCCTCAGGCTATCACCTTAGGATAGCCAAACACCCACTATGGGGAAAATTCCGCTCTTGAGGCCCAATCCATCAGCACCGTCGGGGAGCCGGTACGAATCGTATCCATGCACACCACCACGGGCACAGACCGCCCAGAGGGCTCGGTTCTGCCAAAGGTAGGGAATATCTTGGTTGATTTGCCGGGCAACCGTTTTGTAAGCCTCGACACGGGCCTCAACTTGAGGATTTTCACGACCCTGAAGGAGCGCTTTGTCGATCACTGGGTCACTGTTACGCGCAAAGTTGAGAGAGATGGTCCCAACTGGCTTTACAAACGCACTCGACCACCAGTTATAGTTCTGATCAGGGTCAATTGCACCAAACTGCCTCCAAAAGTAAGCATCAAAATCTCCAAGTAGGGCGTTAATAATATACTTGGATTGTTCAATTTGTTGTTGAGATGTGTTAATACTGACCCGGCTTAGCATCTCACCAACTAGTTCAAGATCAACCTGATTATTGGGACCGGTGACATTCGCTAGGACGAAGCTGGACTGATTCGAAGAAAGGCCAGCCATCTTCAGATACTCTCGAGCGCTTTTGGGTGAGTAGTTCGGATAGCTTCCCACGCTGTGATAGGGACTTCCTACCTGAAATACCGACCTATCAATCTGGGTGAGTCCCAGATTGACGGCTTTATTATAAGAGACCACGTCAAGTGAGCTGGCAAGTGCCCTCCTAAAATTCAGGTTATCCATTGGGGGCTTTGCCAAATCGAGCATAATAAAATCTTGATCGGCTGGCCCTACCTCGCCCGCTATGTTGTCAACATGGGTAAAGGAAGAATTGGTCTTGAGCGCGTTATAAGTAGGTACGTCGGTGAAGTGCGCAACATCTACATCACCAGCCCTAAGTGAATCAGAACGAGACTGTTCGACTGGCAGTGGATGAAATGTTACGGAATCCACGTAGGGTAGACCGGTCTGCCAATAGTGAGGATTTTTCGTCCCACTTAAGTGATCGTTTGGTTCCCACTGTGAAAACACGAATGGACCGGTTCCAACCGGATTCGTGTTAAGTGTTCCTGCTTGAATTGCCTTCGGCGATGAAACATAGGCAAATTGGCCCCCAATCCAACCACATAGATACACGTCAAATGGAACCCACGGACTGTTCATAGACAACTCAATGGTGAGTGGGTCAACTTTATTAATCGCTTTGATAATTGGCCCGAGGACGGGGCCTGACAATGGCGACTTGAGGTGCTCCGAAAAATTCAGCACCAAAGCGTCAGAATCTAATGGGCTTCCATCGTGAAAATACACGTTGCTTCTGACCTCAATCGTCCACTTTGTAAAGTCATAATTTGGAGTAATGGATCGGGCCAGATACGGGTGAGTCTTTCCCGTTGAATCCGTTGCCGCCAAGGGATCATAAAAAGCCCTCGCGTACATTATCCCGGTTGCGTCAAAGTTGGACGTAAAAGGGCTCAATCCGTTCTCTTCGGCTTCTGTACCGATACGTAAATGACCCCCCGGGCGTGGTACAGAGCCTGTGGATTGAAAATTACTTGATGAACTCGATGACGAGCTACAAGCTGCCAAGAGTGCTCCAGCACCACCTAGGGCACCAATAGAGACCGCGGAAACCCCTGAAGTTAGAATCGTTCTACGTTTCATATTGTGGAAATACTCTAATCTAGATCCCTATCGTGGTGCTGAGCTTTTGGGTGAATTCTTCTGATAGTCACCCCAATACCAGACTATTTTGAGCTAAAGTCTCGCCAGGTACCACATGTGAAGATTTCCGTTTTTCTAGCATCGATTCAAAAGTCAATTATCCATATTTTTGACCGTCCGATCAAGGTTGGAATTGGCGGAGTAATATTCGCAGCGCTCTTTATCGGGGCAAGAGTCGTGGTGGCGGCGCATGGACACTTAGCGGCGTTGGTGCTCGCCGGAACATATCACGTCAATGCAACTCAAACACCACACGGCTTACCAATTGTTCCCGGACAGGGTTATGATGGCCAGTTCTACTATCGGATGTCTATCAACCCGTTTAATTTTCATCGGACGTACCAGGGAATCACAATGGATACCTCTGGTAGATATCAACGAATTGTATATCCACTTCTAGCCTGGATTTTCTCTTTCGGGAACTACTCATTAGTGCCGTGGGCGCTAGTTGGAATAAACGTCATTGGAATTGGACTCTTATCTTTTCTCGGGGCGAAGATTGCCGTTCATTCGAACAGAACTCCTTTGATCGGATTTGGATTTGCCCTGTATTTCGGATTTGTAATGACGCTCTCAAGAGATCTGACTGAGATTGTTGAAGCCGTGTTTTTAATCGCCACACTTTATCTCCTCTTGAAAAACCGACCAATCCTGGCAGGTTGCTCGGGAGCTATAGCAGTGCTCGCAAAAGAGCCCACGGTGATTGTAATCTTGGGAATCGGGGCCACCGTTATAGCCAGACACATGTTGAACTCTCGCCTTCGTTCGAAGCTGGACAGATTATTTTATACTCCAGATATCTCTGAAGCGTCAGGGCCGGTTTCCCTGGTAGATCACACGATCTGGCTTATCCCGCTATTAGCCTTTGTCTCTTGGCAAGTATATCTTCAATCAAAATTGGGCAAATTTCCGATATTAAGTGTGTCTGGGCACAACGCAGGGGTGCCGCTCGTCGGCTTCTTGGAGGGTTTGAGGGCCTATATGAACTCGCTTAGCTCCCCTACTACACTCCTGTGGATCGTCGAACTCCTGTTACTAATTTATACCGGTTTTCTAACCGTTAGGCACTTTAGATCTAGTTCGAGCCCTATTGAGTTCAAGGTGGCATTTGTATTTGTATTTTTGTCTACTCTTTTTCTACAGAAAATTGTTTGGATTGGTGCGGCAGACTTTCGAATGCTTGATGACCTGTTCATTTTGTGTCTCGTAATTCTGGTACAAAGCCGATTACAACTAAAGCCCATACTGGTAAGTTTAGGAACTATTACGACGATTGCGGCAGCACAAGGGGTACTTAGACTCGATTGAACATCGAGATTGCACTAAAGTAACTGTTTCACATGGATACAACTTCAGCCGACCAAAATATTTCTGAAACCTCCGACCAGCCTGATGCTAGAGAGTTGAGAGTTGGTTTTAGGACGCTCTCTATTGTGTTTGTGCTCCTAGTCCTAGTTGCATCAGTCATAATAAGGTTTTATACCAAATCCCAGATGTGGCTGGATGAGGCGCAGACCTTCAATATCGCACAAGAACCACTGTCGAAGCTGATCCACTATCTACGCGAAGACGGTTCCCCGCCGTTGTATTACTTTCTCTCCCATATCTGGAACTCAATATTTGGGACGAGCAATCTTGCCGCAAGATCGCTAGCTGGAGTAATTAGTGTTATTACACTACCCATTGCTTGGATAGTTGGAAACAAGGTGGGTGGCAAACAAGTGGCGTTTGCTGGTTTAATTATTTTTGGGACGTCGCCATATCTGGCTACTTATGCCACGACTGAACGAATGTACTCTTTGTTGACCCTCGAAGGTCTTTTGGCTTTGTGGCTTACACTCTTGCTGCGCGAGTCGCCTACACTCATAAACGCCGGGTTGTTTGCTTTAGTAATTGCCAGCCTGGAGTACACACACTATTGGTCATTTTTTCTAATTGGTGCTCTAGGTGTCCTTTTCCTGTACGACGCAATTCGCTATCACACTAAAGTATGGCTCTATGGCCTTGGTGCAATGGCCGCGGGTTCACTTACATTTCTTCCATGGCTGTCAGAGTTTCTTTTCCAGCGCGCCCACACGGGAACTCCGTGGGCACAGACGGTCTCGGTGTCGGCAATTTCGTCAACCGTAGGCCAGTTCGCTGGTGGGGTTACCCAACCTAATACCGGTGGAGACTTCCTAAAAATCCTTTACCTTCTCCTCGTTGCCCTCGCTCTATTTGGCTACGCTAAGAATTCACGAACAATTGAACTTGATCTTCGGACACGCCCAGGAGTTCGCCAGTACGCTTTAATTTTTATACTGACCTTGCTACTGGGAATTACTGCCAGCTCTCTCTTCGGAGTAGGCTTCCAGACCCGCTATGCTGCCGAAGCCTTCCCCTTTTTTGGTATCTGTATTGCATACGCATTCAAGACCCTCCGATCTGGCCATATCCGCCGGATTGCCCTAGGCCTAACGGCTATCTTAGGGCTGGTTGCAAGTGTTCCAAATATTTCTCAAAACCGCACTCAAGCAAGTCAAGTAGCCAGTGTGATTGAGCACAACTACCAGGCCGGAGATGTTGTCGCTTACTGCCCCGATCAGTTGGGTCCCGATGGCTCAAGAATGTTGAAAGGCCTAGATCTCAAGATGTTTGCGTTTCCGAGAGGTAACAGCCCTCAAATCGTAAACTGGATTGACTACCTAGAGGCAATCAAACGTTCGAGTCCTGGAAAGTTCGTACAAAAATTGTTGAATTCAGCAGGCCCAACTCACACAATCTGGTATGACTGGATGCCCAATTATAAGGGGTTTGGAAGTGACTGTGCGGCTATTGCAGATGCACTCTATTTGGCCAGAGGAAAGCAGCTTGCCAGATTGTCCCCTAGTCCCCTGGTCTACGAGCCATCATATCTACTTGAATTTCCAAAGTTGCAAACCCCCTGAAAATCGGTCAATTTCTAATATCTGAGCAAGTACCAGGTTCCAGGTAGTTTTTGGGTCAATTTGATTGATACTTCCACCTGGGGCCTAGTGCAACTAGGCTTTGAGACGGATGGATACTAAATCGTCGCCTAAAGAGACAAGCTCGTTGTTGATCGGGATAATCGGAGCCGGCCCAGCCGGGCTAACTTGTGCTTACCAACTTTCAAAGTTGGGAATTGCTAATATCGTTTTTGAGGGCGATAGCATCGTTGGTGGCATTAGTCGAACCCCAGAGCGTGATGGGTGGCGATTTGATATTGGTGGCCACAGATTCTTTACGAAGGTAAAACCGGTAGAAGATCTTTGGAACGAGATACTAGGATCAGAGGATTTTCTAAAACGTCCTCGAATGAGCCGAATCTTCTACAAGGGCAAGTTTTATGATTATCCAATCAAGCCCATTAATGCCTTGCGAAACCTAGGTATTTTTGAAGCATTTGCCTGTCTTTTGTCCTACATGTGGGCTCGAATAAAGCCACCTCGGGATAAAAGCACTCTCGAGGGATACATAGTTGCGGATTATGGTTGGCGACTTTATAAGCATTTTTTCAAGACTTACAATGAGAAGGTTTGGGGCGTACCGGCTTCGGAACTATCAGCTGACTGGGGCGCACAACGAATAAAGGGAATGTCCCTATTTCAGGCAGTATGGGAACCGGTTAGAAATCGCTTAGTCGGCTCTAAGCGAAATAAATCTAAGCAGATAACCTCATTAATTGAAGAGTTCTATTATCCCAAGCTAGGACCAGGAATGATGTGGGAGAGATGTACTGAAAAGTCTCGAAATCTGGGTTCCCAGATACATATGAAGACACGAGTAACCTCAGTCAAATGGACTGACAAGGGTGTGGAGTCAATAGAAACCCTTGACGAAGCTAACAGCATTGAGAGCTTTCAAGTAACTCATGTTGTCTCATCTATGCCACTGTCAGAGTTGGTTCTGTCTCTACAGCCCAATCCACCCGAGGATATTCTAGCTTGTGCCAAGTCGCTTCATTATCGAGATTTTCTAACAGTGGCTCTGGTGGTACCGTTAGAGTTTTCCTTCCCTGATAACTGGATATATGTACACTCGCCTGATGTCAAGGTTGGAAGGATTCAAAATTTTGGATCTTGGTCGCCGTATATGGTCAAAGACGGCAAGACCTGCTTGGGGTTAGAGTACTTTGTATTTGAGGGTGACGAGTTGTGGAACTCCAAAGATGAGGACCTTATCGACCTGGCCAAGAGAGAACTCTCCGCAATAGGCCTCGGGGTTTTCAACAAAATTGAAGCCGGATATGTCGTAAGAATGCCAAAGGCATACCCGGTCTACGATGAAGGCTATGCTGAAAAGGTTGACCTAATTAGAGATTGGCTTGGCAAAAACGTACCTAATCTTTACCCGGTTGGCAGGAATGGAATGCATCGGTACAATAACCAAGACCATTCCATGTACACGGCAATGCTAAGTGTTGAAAACATTCTAGGCGCCTCTCATGATATATGGTCGGTCAATGTCGAGGCCGAGTATCATGAACAGTCCACTACTGATTCCGATACTGCAGTTGGGACCACCATTGGTGGTTCCGGAACCGGTAGAACTGCTCCGGTATTGCCGACTGGAAAGTAAATCTGAACCTCCGAGAGAACCTCGTCTTTTCATGGAAAAAGCTCGGCGGTTTTTATCAACTCCTGATCGTGGTCGGACTGATGGCCTTTATGCTTCGGGTTTCGGTTTCATATTTTGATCATCCCGAGCTCCCCCTATCAGGCGATCCCTGGTTCTACTACTGGCAGTCGTTTTTTTCGGTTCACGGTAGACCATATATAGATCCATTCAATCTAATTTTCGCAAATAAGGCTGTACCTGCTTCTGACCATCCTCCGCTAACCACTTTTCTAGGGGCTGTGTGTGATTTCTATGGTTTATCAACCTACTTTGAACACCAAGTCATATGGTCGATAATTGGAACTGGAACTGTACTACTGATTGGCGTTTTGACTAAAAATATTGCTGGAGAACGGGCTGGCGAGCTAGCGTGCATACTCGCGTGTATATATCCGGGATTATGGATCAATGATACGCTCATCGAATCCGAGACGATAGTACAGTTCTTGGTGGTCTTAATCTTGTGGCTTGCATACCGGCACTGGCGAAATCCAAGCTACTGGAGCTCGGTGTTTTTAGGAGGTGTGATCGGGTTAGATCTCATGGCTCGATCTGAGGATGTTCTACTCCTGGTGATTGTAGTTGTCCCCTTGACTCTGGCAGCTCGTCGATCAGAATCTAGTGCCCGTGGACCTCTATTGGGTTCAGTCTCCTGGGGTCATTTTCTTTCGAAGCCCAAGAGTGTGGGCGTTGTCGACAGAATTGCTGCTGCGTGGAAAGCTGCCACAACGTGGGGTAGCACAATCGCCTTTTCGGGACGAGGAGATTTGCTGCCAAGATCAATAAGGATAAAGATGTTCGCTGCACTTAGTGGAACCACAATATTGATATGCGCCCCTTGGGTTGTCCACAATCTCACCACATTCAAAAGGACCGAGATTATATCCACACAGCTTGGTCGGACGTTGATTGGGGCAAACTGCCCTGGAGCTTACAGCGGTTCGCTTGAAGGCTACTGGGATTACCAGTGCCAGCTATCAAATCCACCTCCACCTGGTGATCAATCAATTTCCGATGCCTACTACCGGGATCAAGCCATCCACTATGCTTTGAACCATAAATCTCGGTGGATACCAGTTATTTACGCCAGACTTGGTAGGACCTGGGGATTCTATGATCCGATTAATAACTTAGGAATTGACGAGTATCTCCAAAGGCCTTACTGGGCATCGGTGTGGCAATTGATCATGTACTATCTGATGTTACCATCGGCATTGGCCGGGTTTTTTATGCTCAAAAGACGCAAAATACCGACGATCTATTTCTTGGCCCCAATAATCGTGGTAACTGTTGCGACAGTCGTTACCTATGGAACAACCAGATTTCGCGCTGCGGCAGAACCTAGCCTAATAGTGTTGGCAGCCATTGCCGAACTCGGATGGAGTTCTCGACTGGCTGGAACCGATCAAGATAACCGGCGTGGTGCCGGAAGAATAAAATTGCTTATTAAGAAAGTCTTTAGAGACCTGGTTGGCATTTCTCACGATACAAGTCCGGATTATGATCATGTCTCGGTCTAGTTCGTCGATCCGAACGGCTCTGGCTGGGGCAGGAGCAATAGGACTGGCTGGACTTATAGCAAACGTTGCAAACATCCTTACTACCTTTGCCCTTTCGCACTTGCTTGTTTCCCGTCAATACGGATCTTTTAACGTACTCGTTTATATCTTTCTTATTCTAACGATGCCGGGGTACGCAGTGATCGTGGCCGTGGTCCGGCAATTAACTATATGGAAGTCCAATAGTGAATTTGAAAACTCGAAAGCGATAGTCGCTAGGTGGAGGTTACTGGCCATCATCATAACTGCCGGGGTTTTCATCCTGTCACTAATATTTGGGCGTCATCTCTCACAAGAATTGGCTGTAAGAGATTGGTCCGACCTACCACCTATTCTCGTGGCCGGTACTGGTTGGTTGCTCCTTTCCATCGATCGAGGAATAATCCAAGCAGAGCTAGCTTACCGAAACATGGCTCGAAATCTATTGGTTGAAGGTCTTGTGCGAACAGCTGTCACCCTGATTTTGGTGATCGCCGGACTTGGAGTTGAGGGAGCGATGTTGGGAATACTCGCTTCAGCTGTCCTTGCTGACCTAGACGCTCGTTTGTCAATTGCAAGTTTTATTGGGCAAAACCGTCCTAATGATCGAGAGCACCTCGCCGACGTGGAGATCGCCATTTCAGGAGAGTCTCCTATGCCACACTTTGAATCCTCCAGGTACGTGGTGGATTTTTTCGTAGGACTTTGTGGGTTAGCCATGCTGGCAGCTCTTGCCGGGGTTGACGTGGTTATCATCGGCCACCAAGATCCTGGTGGTTCCGGGAGTTATGCTGCAATAGCGGTTATTTCCAAGGTTCTCTTCTTCGCGGCCCTAATTCTATCGGGATATCTGCTCCCAGAGGCCACATCGAGATGGCACAAAGGTCAAAGTGCCCTCAACCCCCTTGTAATTACGTTGTGCATACTTACATCTTGTTGGGCGGCGCTTGAAGTGTTCTCGATGTTTTTTGCTCGTTATTTTATGAAACTTGTGTTTCCCCATCGCCTGATGGCAGACGTGGGGCACCTGCCAGTCCTGGTGGCTGCCATGGGGCTGCTAGGACTATCAGTGATAATCGTTTACTACTTCATGGGGATCGGACGGGGCGAAGTATTGGCGATCCTACTGTTGGCCCTTGTATCCTTATTGGTAGTTGTTGGTAATAGCAAAGGACGGCCAGGCTTTGTGGTGCGTGGTGATCTCATCGTTCAATTAGGACTTTTTGCCTGTCTTTTGGCCTACTTGGTTTTCGTGTCATTTCGAAGTAGCAAAATTATTGAAATCTAGATCCAGGTTTCGAGACTTCGTTCCGGGATGCAACAAATACTATTCTAGTTCCTGATAAGGTTATATTGCCTACTCAAGAGGACAGTGGGGATACTCCGAGTGGCAGTTTTCGTGTTTGATAGAGTAGGTTTTACCCAACGTGACCGAGCTTAGAGACCAGATGCCTTCAACGTCAGCATACGCGCGCCTTGCGATGGCAGACGTGGCTCAAGCGGCAGGATTGGCCAATGTCCAGATGCTGGCCTGGAGAGATCTAGACGATCCCGAGGCCGGCGGATCTGAGGTGCACTGCTCAGAGATTGCCCGAGTTTGGTCACAAGCAGGACTTGGTGTCAATATTCGCACCTCACAGGTCGTCAATAAGGTTTCCCGTGTCGAACGAGACGGATACTTCGTAAAACGCTCTTCTGGGCGTTACTCATTGTTCCCGGCGGTAGTTGCAGGTGGATTTGCTGGAGCCTTGCCTGAGCACGACGGACTTATTGAAATTTGGAATGGAATGCCATTTTTCTCGCCACTTTGGTCACGTAAGCCCGCAGTGGTATTTCTCCACCATGTCCACGCGGAAATGTGGAAAATGGTACTTCCAAACAGCCTCGCCCGACTCGGTTGGTATCTTGAATCGAAAATTGCGCCTCGGGTGTATAGGAATTCTAGGATCGTGACCCTGTCGCACTCATCGAAAGACGAAATTGTGGACTTGTTAGGTCTAAATCCCGACAATATTGCTGTCATCCCGCCAGGTATTGACCCAAGATTTACCCCCACAGCTAGCAAGAGTCGGGAGCCGTTGATAATAAGCGTGGGCAGATTGGTAAAGGTAAAGCGATTTGGTCCTCTAATTGAGATCGTAACTCGGTTGAAATCTAGACATCCTGGACTGAGGCTTGTAATTGCTGGTGAAGGGGACGAGAGGGCTGACCTGGAGAGACTAATTGATTTTCATCACGCCCGCGACTGGATTCTTTTACCCGGAAGGGTTTCCGATGATGAGTTGATTCACCTATACAGTTCCGCCTGGATCCTAGCTTCAAATTCTCAACGAGAGGGCTGGGGTATGACAATAACAGAAGCGGCTGCGTGTGGAACTCCGTGTGTAGTGTCTCAGATTACTGGACATGTAAACGCATTAGAGCACGGTGTGAGTGGAATGGTTGCAAGTGATCCAGCAGAGTTTGAAGCACACCTTGACTCAATTATGTCCGATAAGGACCTACGCAAGAAGCTTTCAGATGGGGCACTGGCTTTTTCTTCGAACTTCTCTTGGCAGGCTACAGCGAGAGGAACTCTCGAAGAACTCGCAATGGAGGCTATGGCTCACTCCAAGGACAAATCCCGGCCTCGTTGAGGCGATCTAGATACTATTGATCTTGTGGGTCAGCTGGGGCTGTTTCGAGGGTAACTTGCTCGTCGGAATTCGGGGTAACCAGACCCACCGCAAAGTCTGCCCAGGCAGCCTGTGAGTCCGTCTCTGGCGTGAACTCTTGGGTGGGGTAGTTCTCTGCCCCGATGTAGTTCCCGTCTTCGTCATAGGCATGATCGCCGAAGGCTTCTCGATACTCAGCAGCTACTTCTCCCCCTTCTGCAGCCTGCTTGACCGAAAGGCTAATCCTGTGGCGCTCCATGTCCATTTCTATAATTTTTACCCACAGTTCATCCCCGGGCTGAATTACTTGTTCGGGTTGATCAACTCTATGTACTGCCAGTTCCGAGATGTGCACCAAGCCCTCAATCCCGTCCCCAACTTGAATAAATGCACCAAATGGAACAAGTTTCGTCACCCGGCCGTATACGAGTTCACCTACCTTGTGAGCACCAGCGAACTCTTGCCACGGATCAACCTGTGTTGCCTTGAGCGAAAGGGAGATTCTCTCCTTGGTGCGATCAACATCGAGAACCTGTACATTAACGCGATCACCCACGGCAACAACCGCTGAAGGATGATCTACATGCTTCCAGGACAGCTCTGAAATGTGTATCAAGCCGTCCATACCACCCAGGTCCACAAATGCCCCAAAGGCTACTACTGAGGATATAACCCCACTGCGTACCTCTCCCAGCTGGAGGTTATCCAGAAAGCCTTCACGAGCCTCTTTCTGGGTCTCCTCTAAAAAGGCTCTTCTCGAAAGAACAACATTGTTTCGATTCCTATCGAGTTCAATGATCTTGGCCTCAACACTTGCGCCAATGTAAGGGGACAAATCGCGTACCCTTCTCAGTTCCACCAGAGAAGCCGGCAAAAATCCACGAAGCCCTATGTCGACAATAAGTCCACCCTTTACGACCTCAATAACGGGACCCTTAACAACTCCATTTGAGTTCTTAACCGCCTCTATTGCTCCCCAGGCCTTTTCGTATTGAGCCCTCTTCTTTGAGAGCACCAACCGGCCCTCTTTGTCCTCTTTCTGCAGGACCAAAGCTTCAATCTTGTCACCCTCCGACACAATCTCGCCTGGATCAATGTCATTTCGAATTGAGAGTTCTTTAAGCGGAATTATCCCCTCTGATTTATACCCAATATCGACAAGAACCTCGTCCTTGTCTACCTTGACCACAATTCCCGAGACGACATCTCCGTCATCGAAGTCTACAATGGTCGAGTCGATAACCTCGGCAAAGCTGACCTGCTCGAGATCGTCTAAGATGACTTGCCTTGGAACGTATTTTCCTTCTTCGTTGAAGGTCCCCATGGGTGTCTGGCTCGCTGGTACCATTCCATCAGAACGCGCCGATACCCTTTGCTTAGTTTGTGTAATTAGGTCTGACATGTTGAATTGCATATCCTATCATGAAACTACAGGGTTTAATCCAATTTACTTGGTCTTGGCACCACTCCAGGTCGAACTCCAACCAATATGTACGGGTAAATCGACTTTTAGGTTGTAAGCCCCGGTCATGGCTTCGACGACAATTTTAGACACATCAGAGATCTCCGACTCGGGTACTTCCAGCAAGACTTCGTCATGTATCTGGAGAACGATACGTGAAGCAAAGCCCTGATCTGCCAGGAAGCGATCTAGACGGATTAGCGCCAGCTTGAAGATATCGGCAGCTAGTCCCTGTATTGGCGCGTTCATGGCCTGGCGTTCGCCTTGAAGTCGGGCCTGGCGATTGGATGAGTTTATGTCCGGGATATTTCGTTTTCGCCCCAGCTGGGTAGTAGTGAATCCGTCTGAATGGGCCTGGGCTACAGTTGTGTCCATGAACTCTCTAATCTTTGGAAATGACTCAAAGAATGAGTTCAGTATGGTCCTGGCTTCTTCAATTGGAACGGCAAGGCGACTTGCCAACCCAAAGGCCTCCATCCCATATGAGAGACCATACTCGACCATCTTGGCCTTGGATCTTTGGGCCTGAGTTACCTCGTCTTTCTCGACATCAAAAATTTGACTCGCACTGAATGTGTGGATGTCATCGTTATTTCTAAATGCTTCAATTAGCCGGGAATCTTCCGAGAGGTGCGCCAGGATTCGTAACTCGATTTGATCGTAATCGGCGGTTAGTAGGACATATCCGCTCGGAGCTACAAATGCATCTCTAAATTTTGATCCGAGTTCAGTCCGAGTTGGAATGTTGTGTAGATTTGGCCGGTCCGAGGAAATTCTCCCGGTCCGAGCCGTTACAAGACTAAAGCTCGCATGAATCCGACTGTCTGAAGGATCTATCTCATTTAGGAGCCCGGTGCAATAGGTGGTTCTAAGCTTTTCGACCTCCCGATATTTCAAGACGAGATCAACGATTGGGTGCTCCGACCGTATAGATTCCAATGTTCGAGCATCTGTAGAAAATCCGGTTTTAGTTTTGCGCCCGGGAGTTAGTTTCAAATCCTGAAACAGTACCTTTCCAAGTTGTGACGGCGAATTTATATTAAACTTCCCGTTAGAGATGTCGTAGATGTTCTTGGACAAATTATTTGCAAGCTTTTCAAGTGATAACTGAAGCTCGTGAAGTTTTTCACCATCTACCAATACCCCTATTGCTTCCATCTTTCCCAGAATCGATACAAGTGGCAGATCAATTTTCTGGAATATATCTAAGAGCCCTTCACTCTTGAGGCACTTTTCAAGGTGATCACGTGATTCAAGGATGACGAAGGTGTCCCGCACAGCTGTCTCAATAGCGATATTAGACAAATGTAAGTCTGAATCAGCCAAACTAATTTGAAGTGCTGCTACTATCTCTTGAGCTGATTGATATGCAAAATTAAGTGATCCAAGAAGAAGAGCGTCGGGAATACCACCAAGTTTACTCGGTGATATTTCGTTTTCTCCCAATAGAAAGCAAGCCAACTGTGTGTCAAAGTCCACCTTCAGAGAAATTTGGTATTGTCTAAATGCAAGACGTAGTAACTCCTTGAGGTCATAACCGACTAATGGGATCTCACAAATATCTCGAAATAAATGCCCAAGTAACTCGTGGGCCTGTTTCGGGTGAAATGTCGTGTCAACTATAATTACGGTAATAGTTGAGTCGGTGGGGTTGTGGGTGGCAAGTACACATCCCGACAGCTCACTCCGACCTGGATCTGATACCCAAATTGGCTCAATTGCACACCCTTTGGCACCTTCTAATGCCTTTAGAGAGATGTCCAACTCGCTATTCGTGCACGCGTAATGCACGTCGACCTTTTGAAACTGCGCTGGCTTTGGTTTTTCCTTCAGTTCCGCTGGTTCGTTTTCATTCGAACTTTGATTGGTTATCTTTGAGAAGGTATCCATTAGTCGGGTACGCAATGTATTGAATTCAAACTCGTTGACAACTTTGTCAGCACTCTTCAAGTCCCAGTTTTCAACGGAAAGTAACCGATCTCCTTCGCCCAAATCAATCTGGAGGTCTTGCTTCAAGGTCATGAGTTCAACGTTCAAGCAAACTCTGTCACGCGCCTCAACAAGGTTTTCCCGCAATTTTGGAGTTAGATCGCCCAGGTTTTGATAGATCCCATCTATCCCTCCATATTGATTTATCAGCTTTGCTGCGGTCTTCTCGCCAACCCCAAGAGCCCCGGGAAGATTGTCAGACGGATCTCCCCGCAATGCCGCGTACTGAACATATAGGTTTGGAGGTACTCCAGTTCTCTCCCCTATTCCCCGCTCATCATAGAGATCGTACTCTGAGACTCCCCGCTTGTTGTAGAGGACTCGAATATGAGGATCTCGTACGAGTTGAAATGTGTCTCGATCGCCGGATACCACCATTACATCGTCATTTCGATTGAAAGCCCGGTTGGCAAGTGTGGCAACTATATCGTCGGCTTCGAAATGAGGCACTGATATCGCTGGAATCTCAAATGCTTCAAGAATCTTGACAATATAACCAAATTGGGGCAACAAGCTTTCAGGGGTCTCCTTGCGTCCGCCCTTATAGCCTTCAACAATCTCATGCCGGAAAGTTGGCTCCGGGCGATCGAATGCCACACCTAGATGAGTTGGGGCATGATCTCTCACCAAATTTGCCAACATTGACAAAAATCCATATACGGCATTTGTGGGCCGTCCATCTTTTGTTGCCATATCTTCGGGTATTGCATAAAAAGCCCGAAATATAAGTGAATTGCCATCTAAGAGGATCAACTTGTTCAAATACTATGACCCCGAACCAAGAGCGCAGACACTGAGTCAGCGCGACAAATTGCGATTCTATCTAGTGGGACACTAATTACGGACGTACCTCTCCCGCGAGTATCTTAGACGCGGTGTCCCTCATTGTTGCCCTATTGTCCATGGACCACTTTTGGATAAATCGAAACGCGTCGACCTCTTTCATTGAAGTCTCGTCCATAAGGACGCCTTTGGCCCTATCCAACAATTTGCGAGTTTCAAGCATTTGCGAGACTGCCTGATTGCTATCTCGAAGTTCAGCCACTTCATTTTCAAGGGCTTCCCTCTCGGCAAATCTGGCCAAGGCAACTTCAATCGCCGGAACAAAGTCAGATTTTTGAAACGGTTTTACCAGGTATCCTAGGGCCCCTGAGTTTCTGGCATCTTCAATTAGAGATCTCTGACTAAATGCCGTCAAGATCAAGATTGCACAAATTCTCTCTTCGCTAATTGCCCGCGCAACCGCCAAGCCATCCATTCCCGGCATCTTAATATCCAATATTGCAAGGTCGGGACGTAACGATCTAACCATCTCAAGCGCCTCGTCTCCTCTGGATGCCGCTCCAACAACCTCATAGCCCTCGCCAGACAAGATCTCCGACAGGTCGAGGCGAATTATTGCTTCGTCTTCAGCAATTACTACCCGGGTCATCCTAGAAAACTACCCAATCTGGAAGTAAAACTCGAAACTGAAACTAACAATTTGGCCACTATATGATCTATTGCAATGATATCTTATGCCATTTTAGTGAATCTCAATTACATAGACCGGAAAAACTCACGACCTAGCATCTTCGGGGCTAAGCCCCGGACCCCGATTCCCCTGACGGCTAAAGCCCCCAGTCCTCTCGGGGTGTTTTGATGGAGCCTTCGGGCCCGTCCCTGCCGGCCGAGAAGTTAACATTTTTCCGGTCGATTCAGTTCCGACCCCGGGCTTGTTAGGTCAATAGACCGAGAAGCTTGGTTCGCTCGGCTTCAGCGTGCTCAACCCTCGCGATCACGACGTCGCGCTGTGATTGTAACGCTTTAATCGTCCGGCTAGCCATCTGTTCCTCTTGTCTGTCGAGTCGGTTTTCGGAAACAAGGGACCGGGTATAGGTGTCTTCATACTCATCGTGAAAGGTCTCCAGTTGGGCATCTAAGACCGTCAACTCTTGTCGGTAAGAGTCGAGAAGTTCATTTAGCTTAAACAGACGCCTGTAGACCCTCTTGACCTGCAACTTCCTACCTCAAAAATACCCTGGAAAAGCCGGCACAATCCACCTCTGCAGTTTAGTTTATATCTACCCTATACTGTGGCTGAAGTTTTACCTATGAACTCTAGACTCCAATTTTACAGGCTTGCTGGAATCTTTGTGGTTACCATCTTTGCAACCCAGCTGTGTTGGTCCCTTGCCACCCCGCTGTTTTCTGGCCCAGACGAGCCAACCCAGGTCATAAAGGCCGCCTCAGTTGCCCACGGTGAACTTTCGATAACACAAGCGCACCGCTACCCCAGTCCCTACACCATTGTCAGGGTACCTCGGATTTACACAGAGAGCTCCAATTATCCACTCTGTTTCATGTTTCAGCCTACTCAGTCAGCTAAGTGTGCCGGGTCCTTCCCGCCGAAGATTCCGATAACGACCACACGAACGGCTAATAATAGATCCTCGCACCCGCCCTCACAGATGGTTGGTGCTCTAACCTATGTCGGCCGATATCCACCGTTGTACTACCTCCTTGTAGGACTTCCTGGACTTTTATCTACTACTTCGTTTTCCGTGTATCTGATGAGGACTCTGTCGGATCTGGTTTCTTCTGTGTTGATCGGAGTATCACTCTGTCTTGCTCTGGATATCTCTCAGTCAAAACTTAGAGCCAGCGAGAGAGATTTATCGATACGGCCTCTTTTTACGATTGGAGTCTTATTCGCCATTGTTCCCGCCTTTCAGTTTGCCTCAAGCGTTGTGAATCCAAATGGTCTTGAAGCGGCTGCCGCACTAGGTCTTTGGACCTCGATAGCCTGTTTGAAATTCTCTCGAACAGAGATTCAAAGTAAAAGATCTGTCTATTTCTGCGCTATTAGCGCGTGTGTAGAAGCATCAATGCGCGGGCTATCTCCTTTTTGGGTAGCTTGCTCTTTACTGGTTGGGGTACTTTATCTCGGCAAGACTAGGAGCTTGGAAATCTGGTCTTGGCGCTACACGAAGGTGATTGGTGCGATTTCACTCATTGTTTGTTTGGCTGACAGCGCCTGGATTTTCCTAGCAAATACACTGGAAATTGCGGGGACTTCGTGTACCCAGAACTGTCCGAGTCTATACCGCAACGCTGCAAGGGCTTTTGGTAACACCTGGCAGTACGTACATCAACTTATTGGAACATTTGGCTGGATCAATCTAATAACCAATAACCCTGCTCGAAATACTTCTATCTTTGGATGGGAGTTCTGGATATACCTGGGCGTGATCTTTACGCTCCTTACGGTGTCTGTATACTCGTGGATGCGCACAAAAAGCCAAGGTCATGTGACAGGCGCTCTGTTGGGCCGATCACAACTCTCGATTGATGCTCAGGTCGTTGCGATTGTAGGTCTGTTGTGCCTTGTGGTTTTTCTGCCGGTCGTTATTCAGGCCAGCCAGGCAAACAGATTCGGCTTTATCTGGCAGGGACGATATGTTATGCCACTAGCGACCGGTTTGCCAGTTTTAGGATTGGCCATGGCCAAGGACGGCACGCTCACCAGAAATCTTGGCAAGATTGCTGGTATCTTATGGGGTATTTTAGGTTGTATCTCCTTGTACGCCACTTTACACAGATACATGGTCGGGACATCAGGATCACTATTTATTTTCAGTAACAACGGTTGGTCACCGCCAATCTCTGCGGCCATAATTTGCGCACTCTATTTGATATGTACGGTTGTGATCGTAAGAGCCATAGCTAAACCAATGCAACTTCCATGAAACTATCTTCATCGGACAATTCCCTTGTCCATCCCATTGGTTACTTCCCAGCTCTCGATGGATTACGGGCCCTTGCTGTAGGCCTTGTTATCTGTTACCACCTCGGTTTGAATGACTTTCAAGGAGGTTATATTGGGGTTGATATCTTCTTTGTTATATCGGGATTTATAATTACGAGCCTTTTGATCAATCAGAGTGGTCAGTCAACCAGTATTGGCCTTCGAAGATTTTGGGGTAGACGGGCTAAGAGACTCCTACCAGCATTATTTTTGATGCTAGTCGCGGTTTCGATATGTTCCTTGCTACTTCCAGTATCAATTAATAATAAGACTTTACGATCTGATGCTCTGGCTACGTTGTTCTACGTCGCCAACTGGCACTTTATCTTTTCTCACTTTTCTTATTTCAGTCAGTTTCAACTGCCTTCTCCCTTGGAGCACACATGGTCACTGGCCATCGAGGAGCAGTTCTACATTTTTTGGCCTTTAGTTCTGGTATTGATACTCACTAAATTGAAATATACTCAGAGACTACGAAGACGAGTACTAGTCGGACTTACGAGCGTCATGGTGGTGTCATCAGCAGCCTATATGGCACTTAGCTACTGGGGTCCCTCAAGTGCTACCTCAGACTACTTCTCGACGTTCTCTCGGGCCTTTGAGTTGCTCATCGGAGCCCTTGGTGCGTACCTAATGATCTGGGCACCTAAGATTCTTGAAAAGTTGCGTCAAATTTTTGTGGCCAGTGGCTTTTTGGGGTTGCTCTGGATTGCCTATGTGACATACAAGGCTATTGGACCGCCAGGTTGGATGTTCAGGTTTGGATTTTTATTGGTTTCATTGGCGGCTCTACTTGTTGTGCTCAACTGCGCCCGTCCAAAGGCTGCAGGGGGGTTTTCACTCTTTGAGCTGCCTCCTATCAATTATTTAGGTCGGATCTCGTACGGACTTTATCTTTGGCATTGGCCGGTGATTGTATTTCTAACACAGGCCTCAACTGGCTTGTCTGGAGCGTATCTAACCCTACTTCGCGTAGTGTCTACTGTCTCGATAGCGTCTGTCAGCTATTACTTTGTAGAACTTCCAATCAGACAAGCCAAGTGGTCACGAAGGGCCGGACTTATAGTAACTCCGGGTTCAGTAATCACAACTGGTATCGTCGTGGTCCTATGTTCGAGCCTTGCGGTGAGTTCGGCGTCTGCTCAATCCATACAGACCGGGCACAAAAGTACTGCAAACCCAATCGACTTTCTTGGGGCAAAGACTACCTGGGTGCCAACTTCTGGATTTAGGCCACAACTCAAGGTAGATCCACAATCACCATTAAGAATTATGATTGTGGGAGATTCGGTGATGTGGACCGACGCGCCCGCCCTTCAAGCTGCCCTTGACTCTACTGGACAAGCAAAGGTCTTCAATGCGGCCATCCCGGGATGGGGACTGACAACGGCCAAGAACTGGCAGATTGCGGTTCCTAAACTGTTGGCGCAGTACCGTCCGACGTTGGTTGTAGGTACGTGGAGTTGGGATAATACATTGGCCCTCTCAAACCCGAGGGCCTTTTCAAAGCTTGTTGAGAAATTTGACGAGGTAGTACTAAATTCCGCGACTGGGGTTAGAAATATCGCCTACTTTCAGTTTCCCGATTTAGGTCCTCTTTGGTCAATAGCTCCCGACGCTAAGAGTCAAGATGTAACTCGTCAGGAAGGGGTAGTGAGATGGAACGAACTGATCGGTGCCATTGCTAAAAAATCTAACGGAAAGATTGTGCTACTAAATGTTGCCTCTAGCGTGGAAAAAGACGGGAAATACACTGCCTGGCTAACTGGTCCTGGAAATGTTCAAGAACGGGTGAGAATGGTTGACAACACCCACTTCTGCCCCTGGGGGGCCTCTCTCTATAGCGCCTCAATAGCCCTTGGCCTGCACGGTTTAGTTGGACTGGGATTGCCCAAAGGCAACTGGTGGCAGTCGGGCTGGATAAGAGACGCGAGGTATAACACGTCTCCTGCATCGTGTCCCAACTACCACACGTTTTCTTGAATCCTTCCCCACCCAACGCAAGAGGCATTTCGCCTTCTAGGTAAAACTCGGCCTACATATAGTGATCGACCTATCACTATTAGCAAGGTTCGGTGCCCGGGGCGGGACTCGAACCCGCACGCCCGTAAGAGCAAGGGCTTTTGAGGCCCCCGTGTCTACCGATTCCACCACCCGGGCTTGCCATAGTGGAATCTAGCATAACGCAGAAATATCCAGCTTATTCTGCTTATTTATTACCGATCGGTAAAATTACAAGGGGTAGAATTTGTTCTATTATCTAGTGGGGCCCGTAGTTGAAAAGCCTCCACGACCACCCTAGAGTTGCATGATTACAGATAGTTACAACCACTTAGAAGCACCGATACTCCGACATAACCGACGATTTTGCATTTTCTTGAATCGACTCCGACTTGAAGGGGCTGGCCGAAGGTTGCAACTACCGTGATTGTTTTTACCTTCCCAGGTCAAGGCTCCCAAAGACCCGGAATGGGGGCCGTTTGGGTTGACCATCCGTCATGGGAGATTGTGCAAGTTGCCTCCGACCTTTCTGGGCGTGACGTGGCTCACTTACTCCTAGAGGCTGACAAGGACGAACTCCGCCAAACCCGCAACGCCCAACTCGTGACCTTCGTATCAAGCCTGATTGCCCTAGATGCTCTAGAGAGAGTTGGACTGGAACCGGGCGGCGTTGCCGGTCACAGTCTGGGTGAGTACACGGCCCTGGTGGCAAGTGGAGCCCTGGCCCTGGAGGATGGGATAAATTTGGTGGTCGAACGCGGGGAGGCCATGCAAGCCGCCGCTGAAGAGTCCTCGGGAACTATGGCTGCGATTTTGGGTTTGGGAGATGACGACGCAATGGCGGCCTGTATGCGAGCCGAAGCCGATGTCTGGGTGGCCAATTTCAACGCACCAGGTCAGATCGTTGTAGCTGGAACGCCACAGGGCATCGAGTGCGTAACTCGGGTAGCCAAGGAGATGGGGGCAAAAAAGGTCTTGTCGATTCCGGTTGGAGGAGCCTTTCACAGTCCGCTTATGTCGAGTGCAAAAGATCGCCTCCGTAAAGCCCTAGGAACGGTTCAGTTTGAAGATCCTGAAATTCCGGTTGTGGCCAATGTAGATGCTAAAGTCCACCCCCTTGGTGGGGAGTGGAGTTCACTGTTGTCTGCACAACTCTGTAGCCCGGTGCGTTGGCATCAAACCTTAGAGACATTTGAAGCTCTGGGTGCAAGGGCCTATATTGAGGTCGGGACAGGTGGAGTATTGGTAGGTCTGGCCCGCAGAATCGTTGGTGACTCAAAGGCCCTCGTCGTCGCCAAGCCAGACGACATCGAGTTTCTCTTAGGGGTTTTATCAGACGGTAAACCTCTTCAGGCTTATGTAGCCTCCCACGGAGGCGAACATACCCACATAGCCGAGCGGGTCATAGTGTCCCCAATCGCCGGAATCTTCGATCCCAGCCCATCTCTAGGAGCCAATTCACCTTCAGCGCGCCACTTGCCCAATCAGGGCGCGGGAAAGTCCATCGGAGACGCCAAAGTGCGGGAAGCAACAGTTCAATCAGCTCCGGGGGTTGGCTTCTTTCCGGTTCATATTGGCGATAGCATAGGAGAGGTTTCTGAAGTACCCGTATTGAGCCAATTCCAAGGTAATCTTATGGGATTTTTGGTGATGCCCGGTGAGAGAGTAGCAGTAGGTCAACCTTTGGCCTGGCTTACAGTAGATGAGGATTAGACAATAGACAACAATCAAATTCAACCGGCCTCTCAAAAGCGAACGGTCGGGTCTTCAGCCACCGTGCCCGGTCTCTCGGGCAGGGGAAGTTCTATTGTCGGCTGGGGTTCAGCTCTTCCCGATCAGGTAGTGACCAACGCTGATTTCCAGGCCCGCTTAGACACCTCCGATGAGTGGATTCGCGAACGAACAGGCATCCACGAGAGGAGATGGGGAGGGACAACGGCGAGCCTGTCAATTACGGCCGCTTCACGGGCCCTTGACATGGCTGGTCTTACCCCAGGAGAACTTGACCTGGTAATTTTGTCGACGGCCACTTCAGATCAGACAGTACCGGCAACTTCTGCAGTAATTGCTGGAGAACTTGGGTATTCCTGCGGAACCTTTGACTTAGATGCCGCATGTGCGGGTTTTACTTACGCATTTGTGGTCGGACACTCAATGCTCCAGGCTGGATTGGACAATATATTGATAATCGGCTGTGATACGTTGTCAAACATTATTGATAAAGACGATCGGTCAACTGCAGTACTTTTTGCCGACGGTGCTGGCGCCCTTGTACTAAAAGCAACCCCCGGAGAGGCCTGTTTGAGGGGATGGGACTTAGGAATAGACACTAGTGCCCTTCACTTGCTCTGGTGTAACAAAGGTGGATATATCACAATGGAGGGCAAAGAGGTATTTCGAAAAGCTGTACGGGCTACGATCGACTCTGCAAACTCGGCACTCGAGCAGTCTAAATTGACCTCCGATGCGATTGCCCTATTCGTCCCCCACCAAGCAAACAAGCGAATCATTGACGCTGCAGCCCAACGGCTCGAGATTCCAGAAGACCGCCTTGCAATCGTGTTGGACCGAACCGGCAATACTTCTTCTGCCTCAATTCCATTGGCCCTATGCGAGGCAGCCGACAAGGGGAGAATATCTCACGGTGACCACGTCCTGCTAGCTGGTTTTGGGGCTGGCATGACCTGGGCTTCTATGGTCGTTAGATGGGGAAACTCAAAACAGTAGAGCGATTGACAAGATCACTGGTGAATCATAAACGTGGATGAAAATGCTAACTAATAGCCCTGGAAAAGTTGTCTTTGTCGTGGGTGCCTCTAGAGGTATCGGGCTTGCATGCGCCGGTGAATTCTTGAAGGCCGGATGCAGCGTGGGACTGGGCGTTCGAGAAAGTGATCCCAATTCGATAGCCAAAATCCTTATGGGGCTGTCCGGATATTTCAAAGAGCACTATCCGGAATTTGTCCTTGATGAGACCAAAGTAAAGTTTGTGACCTGTGACGTTCGTTCAAGCGACTCGGTTGATTTAGCCTTTAGTAATATTGAAGACACCTTCGGAATTTGCGACGTCGTTATTGCGAACGCCGGAATTACGAGGGATCAACTCACTATCCGGATGTCTAACGATCAGTGGAGGCAAGTACTAGATACCAATCTAACCGGCACCTTCAACGTTGCCCGAAGGGCCGCAACAAAAATGCTACGAGCTCGTCGAGGTTCCATAATTTTTATAGCTTCAGTATCAGGGATGCTTGGTCAGGCCGGTCAAGCCAACTACAGTGCCTCAAAGGCTGGCTTGATCGGGCTTGCCCGGTCGATGGCCAGAGAACTGGCAAGTCGGTCAATTACGGTTAACGTGATCTCACCCGGTGCAATCGATACCGACATGCTCGGTGGTCTAAGCGCAGACCAGCTGGCCAAAATTAGTGAGAGAATCCCCATGGAGCGGGTTGGGAATCCTTGTGATGTAGCCCGGTTAGCGGTATTTTTAGGGTCCGATTATGCTTCATATATTACCGGAACCAATATTGCGGTTGACGGTGGACTGGGAATGGGAGGATAGACCATTCACATCAAAAAGGCTCAACAAAATAGCAAACTCAATTACCCTGAAAGGATATTTATACTTTTATGAACGAGACAGAGGCATTTGAAACTTTTCGATCATGTGCTGTTGACGTGCTCCAGGTTTCGCCTGATCAGGTCGTCAAAGAGGCTAGATTTGGCGACGACTTAGATGCAGATAGTCTAGATCTAGTAGAGCTTGTTATGGCCCTGGAAGAGAACTTCAATATCACCGTGGACGAGTCAGAACTCGAAGGAGTAGAAACAGTAGGTCAAGCATTTGATCTAGTTGTGTCAAAACTATGAGAATTGCCTGGGGCGACGCAGAGAAATCTGTAACCCCGTTTCGAGTCGCCGTTACCGGACTTGGGATTGTGTCTTGTTGTGGAATCGGTCCCGAGGAATTTTGGACAGGCCTCTTGGGACCTGCCCCTGAGGGAATTAGGACGGTAAAGGACTTTGATCCCACCAAGTGGTTCAATCCCAAGGAAGCCCGGCGGGTAGACCGGTTTTCTCAATTCAACGTAGCGGCCGCCCAGATGGCCGTAGACGACGCCGGTGGGATTGACGCCATATGTCGAGATCCCGCACAGGTCGGGGTCATCATGGGAGCTGGCGTGGGTGGCCTAGATACCCTTGAAAAGCAGATTATTCAGATGCACGAGGGTGGTCCCAGGAAGGTTTCACCATTTTTAGTGCCCATGATGATGGCAAACGCCGGCTGTGCCAATATTTCAATGCGATTTGGCCTTCAGGGCCCATCTGAGGCCATTGTAACGGCTTGTGCTGCCGGAACCCACGCAATTGGAAATGCCGCCAGATTGGTCGCAAGTGGTCGATGTTCAGTGGTAGTTACCGGAGCCAGCGAGGCCCCAATAACCCAGGTTGGGACGGCGGCCTTTGGAAATATGACCGCGCTGTCCACGGTAGGGATATCGAGGCCCTTTGACCTTGAGCGGGATGGATTTATGCTGGCCGAAGGTGCCGCTGTTTTGATATTGGAGGAATACTCTAATGCCGTGTCTCGTGGAGCACGGATATACGCCGAGATTCTAGGTGCTGCTAGTACGGCTGACGCCTACCACATTACGGCACCAGCACCAGATGGTTCCGGAGCCGCACACTGCATGCAAAGGGCCCTCGACGACGCCGGACTAGGTCCCAGCGACATAGCCCACATCAATGCACACGGGACCTCTACCCAGCTCAACGATAAGGCTGAGGCTGATGCCATCAATAAGGTATTTGGCCGTACGGGACCGCCTGTAACTTCCATTAAAGGTGTTACCGGGCATGCTGCTGGCGCCGCTGGAGCCATTGAAGCGGTGGCTAGCATCCTTACAATTACAAACCAACAGATCCCCCCCACGGCCGGGTTGGTAAATCTCGATCCCGAGATAGAACTAGACGTAGTTTATGGTGCTCCCAGGAATTGGGAACCCGGTCCGATTATTTCGAACTCATTTGGATTTGGCGGACACAACGGGAGTTTGGTCATAGCCCCTCCCGGGCCCTAGTCCGTCTCGGTAAGTACTAAGGCCGGTTCTAATTGAGAACATCGACCCGGTAAAAGCGGGAAAGTCCCGGTTTTTCTCTTGTCTGAAAAGACAGGCTAGGCCGACACTCCGACTTCATCACCAATTGCCTCACGCAGTTCACCAACGAACCTTGCAACCTCATTTGGCGAATCTCCTTTTAGGATTCGGTCCATCACGGCTGAACCAACAATTACCCCATCGGCCATAGTGCACTGGCCCTGGGCCTGTTCTGGACTGGAAACTCCAACACCGACCAGGACGCATCGGTTTGAAATCTCCTTGATCCGCCCTGCCAAAACTTTTCCAGACTCACTTATCGAGTCTCGCATCCCGGTGACCCCCAAGATCCCAACCGCATACACAAAACCCGATGACTTGTTGCAGATCTCCTTCAAATCTTCGTCCGGAGTTGTTGGTGCTGCCAGCAAATTATGGGCTATCTCATTTTGCTGGGCCAACTCTAGCCACCTAGCCGACTCGCAAAGCGGCAAATCCGGTAATACGGTTCCCATTACTCTTGTCTCTACCAATCTCTTAGCAAATCTCTCTGGAGAATACTGGTGAACGAGGTTGTAATAAGTCATTACCACAGTCCCGATTGAATCCTGGCCACTCGAACTTGTCCCAAAGATCTCGTCTAATCTCCCAAGGTCTTGTAAAATCGCATCGACGGTTGCACCCTGCTCCAAAGCCAGTTGAGATGCCCGTTGAATTATTGGACCGTCCATAACCGGATCGGAAAAAGGTATGCCGATTTCGATGCAATCAAGTCCACGTGACGCAAACTCGGCGCAGTAGTCAAGCGTACCGTAGCGATTACCACCACGCTCAACGTAAAGTCCCCCGGTAATATAGATCATCAAGATCTTACGGCCCAGTGTGCGCTTTTCCTCCAGAATCTGACCCAACCTAGTCACGACTAATTCTCCCGTTTGCCTTGAAGAATCTCCATTACCTGCTGCACATCTTTATCCCCGCGCCCAGATAAGGTAATAAGTACCGCTGAGCCAGTGGGGATCTTCTTGCCCGCCTCTCGAATCACCCAGGCGATTGCATGAGCTGGCTCTAGGGCCGGAACTATCCCTTCAGTTCTACATAGCGTTCCAAATGCATTAAGAACTTCTTCGTCGTTTACCGATTCATAGGTTACCCTACCAACAGACGACAGATATGAGTGTTCGGGCCCAATCCCTGGATAGTCCAGTCCTGCCGAAATAGAGTGTGCCTCAAGGATCTGACCATCTTCATCCTGCATGAGCCGAGTTCTCATCCCATGTAATACCCCTATCGCCCCCTTTGAGATGGCTGCTCCCCCTTCGGCCTCTACTCCCACTAAATTTGATTCGGTTGCCAGATATCCAGCAAAGGTTCCAGCCGCGTTTGAACCACCCCCTACGCATGCCACGACGAAATCGGGGTCATATCCCTCTAGGTGCCTTCGACACTGTTCTCTGGCCTCATTGCCAATAATGCTCTGAAACTCCCTCACCATCCAAGGGTATGGATGAGGGCCCACCACCGATCCCACGCAGTAGTGGGTATACTCACTTGTAGCAACCCAATCTCGGAACGCCTCGTTAATTGCATCTTTGAGCGTTTTTGATCCTGAACTTACTGGCACTACTTCGGCTCCAAGAAGCTTCATCCTAAAGACGTTTAGTTCTTGACGCTTGACGTCAATCTCGCCCATGTACACGGTGCATTGCATCCCGAAAACCGCAGCTGCCGTGGCGGTAGCAACTCCGTGTTGACCCGCTCCGGTTTCAGCTATAAGTCGAGTCTTTCCCATCTTTTGAGCCAACAACGCCTGACCTAATACGTTGTTGATCTTGTGAGAACCAGTATGGGTAAGATCTTCGCGTTTGAGCATAACCAACAAATCAAGTTCCTTGGAAAGCTGCTTGCATTCCGTCAGAGTCGTGGGACGTCCTGCATAAGTTGTGAGTAGCTCATAGAGGTCTGATCTGAACTCCGGATCATTCCAGCAATTGTCGAAATTTAACTCAAGATCTCTGCAGGCCGGGATAAGTGACTCAGGAATATACCTGCCACCATACTCCCCAAACCTTCCACTCGCTCCTGGATTTACAACTAGTCCATCACTGAAAGAGGTGTAGAACTCGATCTCATCAGCGATAGACAAGGTGTTCCTCCTGGGCAATACAAAAACTCACCACACAACCACTATATACCAACTACGTCAAAACAAATACGAGTTTTTCTTGTCCAGCTTCACTCAAGACCCCGTACCAAGATACTGACTGAATCTGGCAGTATAAACCCGAGCCTTATCGACAGACATGAACTCAAACTTGAGAAGATATTTCAAATTCTATGAGACCCAGCAATTCGGGCATTTCTTATAAATTCTCTAACCTTGATGGGGTCCTTTCGCCCTGGAACGCTCTCCAGTTTCGACACAGCATCCACACCCCAAGGATTTAGGACTTCTATAGCGCTAGCCACATTCTCAGGACCCAGCCCTCCCGAAACAATTATTTTTGAACTCGGGCTGACTCCCACTGTTTGCTCCCAGTCAAATATCTCCCCACTTCCAGGACTCGACGAATCAAGTAAAATGCAATCGACCTGGTAATCAGTAGTGGTGAGGTCATGACCTGACTCGGTCGCCTGGAAGGCTAAAATAGTTATGTCTAGAAATTCAGAGAGCTTTCGACACTCTTGTGGTGTCCAAGAACCGTGTAATTGTACACCGCGTAATGAGGTCTCATCTACTATTGAAAGAACCTCATCAACACTCTGTTTGGTAAAGACCCCTATACTCAGAGACTCAGTGGGCAGACGTCTGATGATCTGAGCAACGTGAGAAGGCGTAACTTGTCGTGGCGAATTGGCGAATACAAACCCAATCGCGTCAGCCCCCATTGCCAGTGACAAGAGTGCGTCTTCTTCATTGGTCGTCCCGCAAATCTTCACGAACACTGAACCCGACTCAGTCACGAATACTCTCCCAAAGTCCTCTTGGGAGAAGAAAGAACCGCCGTAATAAACTCCTGTCGATTTGAGCTCTGAACCAATGCTTGGCCGATCAACACGGAGTCATATCCACAGGCAGCCAAACTATCTGCCTGACCAGGTAGCAATATTCCAGATTCAGCAACCTTGGTTACATTGATTGGTATAAGGCTGACCAAACGTTCAGCCAGGGTAGGGTCTACGTCGAAGGAATATAAATCTCGTTGGTTGACTCCAACTATTTTCACCCCAACCTCAAGAGCTACTTCAAGTTCATGCTCATCATGAACTTCAATCAATGCAGACATCCCAAGTCCACTTACGATCTGGTAGTAGTCAAGTAGTTGGCATTTATCCAATGCACTGACAATAAGCAATACGGCATCTGCTCCACTGATACGCGCTTGATAAATATCTCGCTCGCAAACTGTAAAATCTTTTCGCAAAACCGGGATATTTCGAGCGCTGCTAACTTGTTCTAGATCATCCAGGCTACCTCCAAAAAACTCTTGGTCTGTAAGGACAGAAATTGCACTTGCCCCACACTGCTCGTACTCTGCCGATAGCTCTAGAGGGTCAAGGTCAATGTCAATGTCTCCCTTAGAGGGCGACCGCCTCTTGACTTCGGCGATTAAACTCAGCAAGCCAGGCCGAGAAAGTGCCGAATTGAAATCTTTAGTAGATTTCATGACCTCGGCGGTACGGCGCAACTTCTCAATCGGTCGCACGTCATCTTGAGCCCGCTTCCGGTGGTATTCAAGGATATTATCTAAGTAGGTGGGACCATTTGCCACATATACACTTTAGCCCAGATTGATTTGGGCTAAATTATTATTTGAACAAATACCATGACATCTAACTCTAATATCACATGACAAATATCGCAGTTGAAACCGGAACCATAATCTGTGTTGAAGACGACTCTAACATTGCAGACCTAATTTCAACATATTTACGTAAAGACGGATTCCGGGTATTATTGGCCGATAATGGTAGGGATGCCTTGGAGCTTATTCGCCGGGAAAGTCCCCGGTTAGTAATCCTTGACATAGGATTGGCTGGCGATACGGATGGATTTAGGGTTTGTCAGACAATTAGAACCTCCTCTAGGATCCCGATAATTTTTCTGACTGCCAGGGACTCAGAAATCGATCGAGTACTCGGTTTAGAGATTGGCGCTGATGATTATATAACAAAGCCCTTTTCTGCCCGTGAACTTTGCGCTCGGGTCAGGGCTTTGCTTCGCCGTGTAGAATTTGCGAGTTCAGATGAACCACAAATTTCCTACGGACCAATCTGCGTTAACGTGGCTGCAAGAAGTGTTCAAATGTGTAATCGCACAGTGGAAGTAACATCACAGGAATTTGATCTATTGATATTTTTACTTCAAAGAAAAGGTGTAGCTCTTTCACGACGACAAATCCTTGACGGGGCATGGGAACCAGGTTGGTTCGGAGATGAGCGTACTGTTGACGTTCATGTCAGGCAGTTACGCAAGAAGTTTGGGGATGTATTCAAATTGGAGACCGTCTGGGGAGTTGGATATCGCCTAACATGACAAAAGCGGTCCGATCGCCGGATATTTCATCCAGAAAGGTTCACCTACGGACACGGCTAGTTGAATGGCTGATAGGGCTCTCAATAATGGTCCTTTTGCTTTCTGGTTTTGGGGTAGCTCTTCTTGAAAACCGTAATGTACTGTCAAGTCAGGAACAACAGCTTGCTGGACAAGTATCCACTTACGCACTGAATTTAGGCACAATTCAGCGGGCAAATGCATTCACTACAATAGCCAGAATCGCTGGAATATCAGGAAGTTATCTTGTTCCGTATAATTCGACCGGAAATCTACTACTCGGAATGACGCTCGGTTCTTTTACGAGCTCCTTACCATCTGGTTTGAGCCCAGGATCATTTCCACCTAGTCAAATACTCGCTAATCAACCAATTACTGGTGTAAGTGGAACTACGGTCTATTCTGCAATGTCAACTTCTGACTCGATAATTTTTACATCTTGTCCAAGTGGGTACCGCTTTGCGGTTCGCCTAGACAGGTGCATTGCAATTGCTACCACAAATAAGTCAGCAAAAGTAGTTATGCCGGCATCAAGCTGTTCGAGCTGTCAAGGTATCCTCGTGATTTTAACATCTAAATTAGATACGTCTACTCGAATTGTACGATATTTGTTTTTTACTGCACTGATTGCAGTTGTGGTCGCATTTTTGCTTTCAATTTGGATATCTCGCAACCTGGCAAAATCCTTAACACTTATTAGTGATACTACGACTAAGATTGCTCACGGTCGACTGGAATCGAGGGTCCCTATCAATCACATGGACTACGCTGAAACGGAGTCTCTTGCTAGATCGATCAATGCAATGGCCCATGAATTGGGAGCTGCAAAGGACTCTGAACATAATTTCCTACTTTCAATTTCTCATGATCTACGTACACCACTAACATCGATTCGAGGATATTCAGACGCAATCATCGAAGGCGTTATTTCTGATCCATCTCAAGCAGCTTCAGTGATATCTGAAGAGTCCAAAAGACTTGAGCGTCTTGTAGCCGACCTGCTGGATCTTGCAAAATTAGATACGCGCTCATTTTCAATGAACTTAGTTCAGGTTGACTTGCGAGAAATCGTCGCCAAGGCAGTCCAGTCGTTTTATCCAATTTATCGCGATGCTAATCTAACCTTGGAGCTAAGTAATGAAGAGCTTCCGAGAGTACAAGTCACCGGTGACTCCGATCGCCTTCTGCAAGTACTAGGAAACTTGGTCGAAAATTCTTACAAATTCGCTAAATCTCACGTAAAAGTAAGCATAGTTTTAGACTCCACAAATACTTGTAGTCTTCAAATACAAGATGATGGACCCGGGATTCCCAAAAAGGATCTTCCATATATATTCGAGCGACTTTATCAATCTTATCAAAAACCAGCCAGGAAGTTAGGAAGCGGACTAGGCCTGGCAATCGTGGTCCAACTCGTGGAGGCAATGGGTCACCAGATTCGGGTTGATTCGCCAACAGACTTAGACACTGGCACGCGGTTCACGATTGACTTCCAAAACGCCATTGTCACCTAGAATCTTGATAGTATCAGCTATCTTACGGCCCCGATTGACGAGTGCAAGGCAAAACACTCTGCCAGCTACGTAGGCTAGACTAGTTACCTCTCCAATCGCGTCATCGTCACTATGAACTTCCATCTGCAAACCTTCAATGACTCCCATGCCTTCAACAACTACATCACAGATATCTGAAGCATCTGATAATTTACCCATCAACCAAGTTAAACGTCGAGGAGCACTGGAATGTCGTGAAGATACCCTCTCGACAAGTTCTTGACCGGTATAACATCCCTTGCTAAAGCTTACAAATTCATCTAGACAACCTAGTTCATGTGGGAACATGCCTGGCTTTAGGTCTACCCCGTTCTTGGGCTCCCCAACAATAATGCGCAGTAGTTCCAGTTCTTCAATTCTGAGACGTCCATTCGCAGCCAGAGGATCTATTTCATCTACAAAGAGGTTCGCATCAATTGTGCTCGTCAACTCGTCTTCCTGATTCCTTCCCCCAAGAGCGATTCTCCCCATAGGTGAACCAATTTTTAGATTGCGACTCTCCAATTCTCGTCTCGTTCCAGCCAATATAGAGATCTCCAGCTCAGATATGTCAAATTCTACTTTTACCCTTATGCGGTATTGTTTCAGCCGTTCCAATATATTTTGTTCGAACGAGAACGGATTGAAGATATGAAAGCCATTATCTTTGCGATAAACATAGATCAAATACCCCAATTTTCCATCCGGGCGTAGCAACAATGACTTTCTAACTTGGCCAGGATTCATTGACTCTATATCTTGAGATAACTGGCCTTGGAGAAAGCTAGCAGCATCTTTGCCTGTAACTGATACTGCCGATACCAAGGTAATCGACTGATAGATACTATCAGCTCCATTTTCGCCAAGAAGGCTAACAATCGCCGACACTCTAGAGTTGTTGTTCTAATTGCTCTTGTGCCTTGATGGCGTTCATCGCTGCCGCCAACAAAGCTGTTGCCTTGTTGCAACATTCACGGTCTTCTAACCCTGGGTCACTATCTGCAACTATCCCAGCACCCGCTTGTACGGATACATTCCCACCTTTATCAAAACACATAGTTCGAATAGTAATTGCCGTATCCAGATTGCGATTGAAGTCGAGATATCCTACTACACCTGCATATGGACCTCGCTTGGATACTTCAAGCTCGTCAATAATTTTCATTGCTGATACCTTTGGGGCGCCAGAAACCGTACCGGCTGGCAACGTGGCCCGTAGTAGATCAACACTCGTCTTGTCACTGCAAATAGTGCCCGAAACTTGAGAGGTTAGATGCATTACATGGCTGTAATGTTCGAGGGTCATGAGTTCCTCTACACGCTCCGTTCCAAACTCGCATACCCGACCTATATCATTCCTAGCCAAATCTACTAACATCGTATGTTCAGCGAGCTCCTTAGGATCCTCCTTTAGTTCTGCACCTAGTCGTTGATCCTCAACGATTGTGCTCCCCCGTCTTCTAGTTCCGGCAATTGGTCTGGATATAACTTTAGAATTTTGTAGCTTTACAAGAGGTTCAGGTGAAGAACCGACTAAGGTTACCTCCTTGTTGGCAAGCACAAACATATACGGACTAGGGTTTACTTGACGGAGATACCGGTATGCCAGCAATGGATCGCAATGACCCGACAGGTCAAATCTCTGAGAAAGGACAATCTGAAAAGCATTCCCTGAGAGAATATGCTCCTTTGCTGTTCTTACTGCGAGTTCAAATTGGTCCGCCGACATTCGTCTTCGCACCCGAGAAAACAGCTCAGCTGTATCAAACACTTGTGGAGTCGGCAAGAAGAAATCGGTTCGAGCACTAATAGGATTACGAAGCTTTTCTTCAATACTAGCAATCCGATCAATAGCTCTGTGGTAACTCATCTCCATATTGGCGTTAGGACCAGACTCAATAAATGTATTAGAGACAATAAACATCTGTTGGCGAAAATGGTCAAAGACAATAACGTCTCCCACTACCGACATTATTGCGTCAGGAACATCCAGATCGTCGCATGGAGGGCTACCCAATTGTTCGATCTCACGAACAACGTCATAGCCAAGATATCCAAGCATCCCACTTATTAGGCCTGGGTAGTCATCATGTTGAAAATTCCATACATTCGCCGGTGGACTGAATGTATTCACAATCGAGTCAAGAGTACACAACATCCCCTTGTCGAGTGGTACGTCATCTATGGCCTTACCTTCGCAGGCAACTTCAAATCCCCGCGACACATACGTCGACAAAGGGTTAAGGCCAACAAAGGAATATCTTCCCCACCGATTTGAATGTTCAACTGATTCAAAAAGAAATAATCTATCGTCGCAAGGCGTGCTAGAGCCCGATATTCCCTCTTGGGCTAAAACTGTGCTGTCACCTCGAAGACTCAATAGAGCTCCAACGGGAGTTAGCATGTCTCCGGTATAACTCTTTATTACCGGCACAATATTGAATTTACTTGCCAGCATGCAAAAAGTCTCTAAATCGATGTTAAGCATGAGTAGTAGTTGCTATCGCTTTATCGTCTTCCAGCTTCACTGAGGTTTCGATAGAAGCAGCTCTCCTGTCCGGTATGACACGCTCCCCTTCCCTCTTGTTCAATCTCAAATAAAAGAACATCTTGATCACAATCGACAAGAATTCTACGAACCCATTGCCGGTCACCAGAGGATTCTCCCTTGCACCAATACTCTTTGCGTGACCGACTCCAATACCACATTCTACCTGTAGCGCAGGTCTTACTCAATGCTTCTTTGTCCATCCAGGCCATCATGAGTACTTTTCCCGATCGAAAATCCTGTGCAATCGCTGGAATAAGTCCATCTGAGTTAAAGACCAAGTTGTCCACTATTTCATTCGACAACTCCATTACAACTGGTTCTATCATTTGTTCGCAATCAAGTAATTCATTAATATCTTTCACAATGTATTGAGTGTAGGTACTTACAGATACAGCCCAGTACCATCTTGAATCCTTTCGGATGCTACAGCATGTATGTCACGCTCTCTAAGAATCAAGTATTCTTCCCCCCGAACATCGACTTCATATCTATCTTCTGGATTGAACAAAACCGTATCACCAGTTTTGACTGATCTAACATGAGGACCCACCGCTACAGCCTCTGCCCAGGAAAGACGCTTGGACACTTGCGCCGTAGCAGGTATAAGAATCCCAGCTCTGGATCTTCTTTCTCCCTCGGATAAAGGAATTTGTACAAGAATTCGATCTGAAAGCATTGTAATTGGCTGTTTGGATTCTTTTTGCTTTATTTTGTCCGTTGCCCTGGGTCCCATGTACTTAGAATATCGTCCTTTTAGAGACGAACCATAATCTCATTATCTAATAGGTATTTCTTTACTTGGCTAATAGAACACTCACCGAAGTGAAACACTGATGCCGCCAAAAGTCCATCGGCTTTGCCCTCTCTGGCACCAATGAGAAAGTCTTCTGGCTCACCAACTCCCCCGCTTGCGATTATTGGAACTGTTACGAGGGAAGATATCTCTCTCATTAGGTCAATGTCATATCCGGCTTTCGTCCCGTCTCTATCCATGGAGGTAATGAGAAGCTCGCCAGCTCCACGTTCTTGACACTCAGTAGCCCATTTGAGCACATCAATTGCCGTAGGCACCCTCCCCCCCTTCACATATACTTCCCATGAGTTTTGATCTGAGATATCTCCTGAACCATTTAGAACGTGCTTTGCATCAATGGCAACCACCACACACTGACTACCAAATTCACCAGCAATTTCAGAGATAAGGGCCGGCCTGGCCACGGCTTGAGAGTTTATCGCAACCTTATCAGCACCGTTTCTTAAGATCTTCCGAGCATCTTCAACTGTTCTAATGCCACCACCCACTGTCAAGGGAATAAATACTTGAGATGCTGTTCTTTCTACAACATCTAAGATAATCTCACGATTTCCGCTAGATGCCGTAATATCCAAGAATACGAGCTCATCAGCCCCTTCTTCATCGTATGCTCGTGCGAGTTTACTTGGATCGCCTGCGTCAACCAGATCTAAGAATCGAACCCCTTTTACTACTCTGCCCTCATCAACATCAAGACACGGAATAATTCTAATAGTTCTCACAAATACTCGCTTAGCTCTTCAAATTTGAGCTTCCTATCATGCAACGCTTTTCCAACAATAACTCCAACTAAATTTTTAGTCGCGTTGGATTGACGCTGCAGATCTCTAATATCTTCAATGCTGGAAATACCCCCTGATGCAATAACAGACTTCTTAGTTGAAGAAGCAATTGTGAATAGCCCAGGAATATCGCATCCAACTAGATTTCCGTCACGCGAAATGTCAGTAGCAATATAACCAAATATATCGCTAGACTCAAACATCTCTAAGACTGTCTCTACCAACACTTTACTTGTGGACTCCCATCCATGAATAGCTACGTAAAGCTCTTCAGATATATTAGAATCGTAGTCGTGCAAGGACCGTCTATAGTCCAGCCCAATAGCAACACGGCCAGGAAATTGCCTTGATAGTTCCTCAATGAAAGACGGATTTGAGATAGCAGCAGTGCCAATCACGATACGATCAACCCCCGAGGACAACATATCTACTGCCACGTCAATGCTTCTTATCCCACCACCAACTTGCAGCTTTGTATTCAATTGCCTGCAAAGCGCAGCAATCTTATTTACGACAGAACGATTTGTTTGAACACCAGTCCTAGCGGCATCTAGATCAACAACATGAATCCACGACATCTTCTGGTGTAAGAATTCCTTGGCAACCTCTACTGGATCGCCGTACTTTGTAACGGCTGAAAAATTGCCTTGCAAAAGTCGAACACACTGTCCGTCAATTATATCTATAGCAGGATATACTCTAAAGATTGACTGCACTAATCTAGAGCCGATTCAATAACGTTTACTCGCATAGGTCAACAAAATTCGACAATAGACGTAGCCCATTTTGACCAGACTTCTCAGGGTGGAATTGAACTCCAAACACGTTATTACAATCGACGGCACTTACGACGGTTGTTCCATAGTCACAAGTGGCAATTACACATTCTTGCTTTGTTGGCTTCGGAAAGTATGAGTGGACAAAATACATCCATGATCCAGTATCTATACCGGTAAATAGTCTATTCGTGGGATCTAGTACGCTAAGACGGTTCCATTGCATCTGTGGACATTTCTCACCAGCGGGTAGCTTCACAACTTTTCCATCAATAACCCCTAAACCAGCTTTTCCGGGTGATTCCTCTGAGGACTCAAACAGTAGCTGAAACCCTATGCAAATTCCCAGAAAGGGAACACCTCGGGCAATTTGCTTGAGTATATGAGGTATCAATCCAGATTGTTCTAATGAATCCATGCACTTGCCAAACGCCCCAACTCCGGGCAACACGATTCCTGAGGCTCTTTCTATTACTTGAATATCGCTCGTCAGACACGACTTAGCTCCTAGAAACTCAAAAGCCTTTTGAGCAGATTGTAAGTTTCCAATTTTGTAATCAATTACCGCTAGCACTCTATTATTCCAGAACTCAAGTGCAACTATAAAGAACCTTTGGTGGAGGGAATTTCAAGATCTTCAACCTTTACGGCATCCCTCAGGCATCTCGCTAGCGCTTTAAAGGAGGCCTCTAAGATATGATGTGTGTTTCGCCCAGCCCTTGAAGAGATGTGTAAAGTAAAAAGTCCGGCAGTCGCAAATGCCCGCATAAATTCGTCAATAAGTTGGGGCTCAAACCCTGGGTTACCAAGTGGAACTCGGTCTTCGGGTAAAGCAATCGAACAAGCAATATATGGTCGTCCTGACAGATCTAAGGCCACTTCAACTAGTGCTTCATCCAAGGGCAAAGTCAATGAGGCAAATCGTCGGATTCCACGTTTATCACCCAATGCCTCAACAAAAGCCTGTCCAATTGAAATTCCCACATCTTCAACAAGATGATGGAGATCTACGTCGATGTCCCCAGATGCGTATACGGAAAGGTCAAATCCCCCATGCTTACCCAACTGAGAAAGCATGTGATCGAAAAATGGAATTCCCGTCTCACAGTGAACATTTCCACTTCCGTCAAGACCTAATTCAACCTGAATCTGTGTCTCGTTGGTTATTCTTTCAATCGAACTATTTCGGCTCACATTCAGCTCCTAATTATTTTAGCGCAGACTCAAGTGCCGTTAAAAACACCAAGTTTTCGTCATGTGTACCCACTGTTACTCGAAGATATCCTTGAAGTGTATCCCAGGAATTACACCTTCTAATTAGTACTGATTGCTCAACAAGACGGTTGAATACTTCTTCAGCATCAACGACCATTGGCCTAAAAGTGACAAAATTGCTCTCCGACTCAAGTACTTTTACATCCAGACGCTGAAGCTGCTCAATTAAGTGGATCCTCGAGGCTACAATTGATTGCACTCGGTCGTGCAAGTCATCGGTATATTTCAAGGCAAGTCGTCCTCCGAGTTGTGAGACGGCATCGAGATGGTATGGCAGCGTAACTGCCTGACACGCCGCAATGATCTCCGACGATGCAATAAGGTATCCAAGTCTCAGAGACGACAATGACCATGCCTTGGAGAAGGTTCGAACAATGGCTATTCTATCATCGCTGCTCGTTACATTGAATAGATCTATTGCGTTCCAGGAGGCAAACTCACCATAGGCCTCATCAATAATAACAAGTCCAGGAGCAGCTTGGTATATCTCGGTCAAAGTGTCTTGGGTTTCACAGAGACCAGTTGGGTTATTTGGGGAACAAAGAAACAATATGTCCGGAGAGGTTGAATCAATTAGCATCCTGGCATATATAGGATCAATTCGAAAGTCTTGGTTGCGCTCCCCGGAAATAAGGTTGGTTCCGGTAATGCGAGCTATGTGTGAATGCAGAAGATATGTAGGCTCAAATATTAACGCGGCTCTACGCGAACCTCCATATGCTAGTAAAAGGGCTTGAATTACTTCGTTAGATCCATTAGCACAAAATATGTTGTCTTGACTCACATGGTTCAAGTCCGCTAAAGCTTTGCGCAACTGTGTTGCATCTCGATCTGGATACCTGTTGAATTGAATTCTCTTCACGTTCTCTGAAAGTTCATCGATCCATTTCTGTGGAGGTTCATATGGCGACTCATTGTTATTCAATTTCACAGACGAATTGATTTGCGGAGAAAAATATCCTTGAGCAATTTGTAGATCTTGACGCATTCGAAGTCTAGGACTCATGGTTGGCCCCGAACTGAACTGAGACGAATCCCAACTGATCTTGAATGGGCTGTTAGACCTTCACAATCCGCTATTGTTCCGACAATATCTGCTATGGGTTCATAGCCGTCATTTTCCACCATTACCAGACTTGTTTCTTTTGTAAAATCCAATACCGATAGTGCACCCGCAAACTTCGCTGTTCTATTCGTTGGTAGAACATGGCTCGGCCCTGCGAAGTAGTCCCCAATCGATGCCGGGACCATAGGACCACAAAAAATAACGCCAGCATTGATCACGTGAGGAGCAATAAGTTGATAGTTGTCAACAAGGAGCTCAAGATGCTCTGGAGCAATTTCATTAATTAGCTCGACAATTTGATCACTATCTCTAGCCAGGGCTGCATATCCACCTGATGCAAAAGTTGAGGCGAGTTCGTCCCTGCGCACTGAGTTAGAAATTACCCATTCCAAGGATTTCTCGACCCGTTGAATAACACTTGATTCACTCGACACCAACCAGGCCTTCCCATCTGGACCGTGCTCTGCTTGAACTGCCAAGTCAATCGCAACATATTCTGGATCAGTTTCTTCGTCACACACCACCACCACCTCAGAAGGCCCAGCAAATGCTCCGGGGATCGAGACTACAGATGAGACTAGTTGTTTGGCAACTGATACATATACATTTCCCGGGCCCACTATTGATAAAACCGGCTTGACTGTATCTGTTCCATACGCCATTGCGGCGATTGCTTGTGCCCCACCAATTCTATAAACCTCACTGATGCCTAAAATTCTTGCAGCGGCCAGAGTTTCCTTCGCTGGCATCCCGTCGGGCCCAGGCGGAACGCACATAGAAATCTCATGGACACCAGCGACCTGGGCAGGGATAGCTGTCATCAGCACTGTGGACGGATAGCGAGCACGTCCCCCTGGTATGTAAATTCCAACTCGCTCAATTGGGATTCGTCTTGTCGACACACGGATCCCTTGTCTGTCTACTACTTGGTTTGATCCCAGCCTCTGAAACTGAGATCTTGCCAGTTGGTACTCTCGAATATTTTCCGCTGCGCTCTCGAGTGCTTTGAGTACCGATTTCTCGGTTTGGGAATAGGCCCTATCTATTTCTTGCGATGTAACTTCAATGCGATCGATTTCAACTTTGTCAAATTGCTTGGTAAACTCACACAGCGCACGGTCTCCATTTGAGACTACTGCTTCTATTATCTCTTGAACTTGAATCCTGGAAACGGACTTAGCAATATCTAGACTGGGCAGACAACTAAGGATACCTCCCTTGGGACAGTCGCGAAAGTCGATCCTCTTTAGAAGGTCAGTCATTATTGATAGTACCGACAAATAGACTTACCGAGAGGAACTTAGACTTGCCTCTGGAAAACAATATCATCTCCACCTAGCTAGACTAGCCGAAATGGACTATCCCAATAAAGCGAGCGAAGTGATGAGGTATACTGGGATCAATAAAATGAGCAAACCCGAGTCAGATTTTGATAACGATATGCACTCCATTCAGGCCGAATTATCCTCGATCTCTTCTACCATGACAGAGCTTCATACTCGTCTTGAAGGACTGCATAAACGACTTTCCGAAGGACATCATGCTCAATTGTCTATAGATCTTTTGGGCGTACTAAAGAACGTCGAAGGCGCAGCCCGGAAGATTCAACGCCTCAAGAATTAGAGGCCCTTCTAATACCACTAGCGACGCCCAAAGGGCGCCGCTAGTGGCAAGAGCACGGCCAGGCGGCGGATCCCAGCCAGCTCAATCAAGGAACCAGGTGGCGGGAGCCGGTTCCTCTCAGCACTATTAATAATAAACTCTTTTTGTTCAAAGGTGTCCATTTGGCCACTACCTGCGTTCATTTTGAACCTGTAGCTGGGAAATTGCTACCCAATTCTTAGTAATTCCCGCAAAGCTTGGCCTACTGACCAGGACTTTCCCTATCCCAGAGTTCTTTTTCTCCAAAGCCCCCAGGGTCGGCTTTTCCAAAACTTAGCCGTCCTCTAGCATCGAAAGGCTAAACTTTGGATTACCCTTACTGCTCTAAAGCAGGGCATTTTCGAAGTTGAATACTGCAACGCCAGGATAATCGATCTTTTGGCCGATTTTCACCTGGGCTAATTCAAAATCAGCTCAGGTTGGGCGCAATTTTGAGAAGTTGGCAACGTGAGAACTAGAGGCCTAATCGAGATGCAGCCCGGTTCTCGGACCGTAGATTAGGTGGATAAAAAGTGTCCGGTCACATCCCTTTTTCGGCCGTTCGGCCATCTTCATTCGCAGCAAAATAAATCAAGGCAGCTGTAAAGATGAAACAACTCACTTGAAATCCCACAAAAGCGAGATTGCAGACTAAGGTATTGACGATCTCTCCAAAATAGTGTGAAGCCGATAAATCTTTGGCTGCCGCCAATTATCACTTGGGCCGTTTTGACTGACGATTAGGGCTGTTCGATAAAGGTGGAGTTATAATGCTCGAACTCGGACACCACTCAGAAAACGCACAATTTTCACAATCTGGACTCTTGGCCTTACAGATACTTCTACCATGTAGAATTAACCTAATAGAAAGTACTCCCCATTCCTCTGACGGAATAAGATCTCCAAGTTGTTTTTCAATTTCCACGGGATCGTTGGCAACTACTAGTCCTAAACGGTTCGCCACTCGCTTGACGTGCGTATCCACAGGTAGACCGGGGAGATCAAATGCTACACTTCTAATAACGTTCCCGGTCTTGCGTCCTACACCAGCTAACAGCGTAAGATCATCTAATTCTGAAGGAATTTCCCCATCGAACTGCGTTACTAGACTTTGAGCCATGGATATTATGTTTGATGCTTTGGTATGATAGAACCCGGTGGAACGAATGATTTCTTCTAGTTCGTCAAGATTGGCTCTAGCTAGAGACTCTGGATCGGCATATTTTGAAAACAGACGTGGTGTAACCATATTGACCCGCTCATCCGTACATTGTGCTGAGAGAATTGTTGCTACAAGTAGTTCAAAAGGCGATCGTCGATCAAGTGTGCAAAGGCTGGAGGCTGTACCCGGGAATCTCTTTTCAAGGACATTCATTACTTCCAAAGCACGCCCTACTCGCTCGGCACGGGTACTACTATCTAAATGTTTGCCCATCAATCCACCCCTCGGGGACTATCAGCTCTAGTTGTTAGACGCGTCAATAATTTGTTCGGCATATACTCAATGGAACACCATACCGAAACAAATAGGAAGAAGGTTGAAATCAAATTATTGGTTGAATCACATTCGACTCCCGATTTAGGACTACTCACTTGACAGCATCCCAATAAAGATTTATCGGTGATCTACCATGGACAAATTTCATTGGATAAGATCATACACGTGCATCACGAGTATGTGTTAGAAGTGAGAAATACACTCTCCCCAATCGAGATTGATCAAGTCTCTAAGTTATTTCACCTGGTCTCGAAGGTGACGAGCCATACCCCACTAGGAGAACATAGGTGGCTTGATCTCGTTCAAGGAGGACGCGCAGCCAAGTTTGCAATACTGGCCTATAGGCACCAAAGCTCGGACGTGATTTGTGGATATGCCCAGGTATCTCATTCAGACAATAATTGGGCTCTAGATCTTGTCACCTCCCCAGGGTCATTGGATGAATCGGAGAATCCATCGCGACTTCTACTGTCTCGAGCTCTAGAGTTGGTCGCTGAGAATGGCGGTGGACATGTTCACTGGTGGGTACCTCAACCAACTCCTTTCCAAGACATGTTAGCTATGGAACTAGGAATGTCCGTAGGTCGCGACCTTTTCCAGCTCCGAATTGCACTTCCAACTAGTGAGAACTTTCAACAAATGGTCAAAGACTTCCAGACACGCCCATTCCAGATCAACCAAGATGAACAGTCCTGGCTTGAAGTTAATAATAGTGCTTTTTCGTGGCATCCCGAACAAGGCGGTTGGACCCGAGAAATACTTGAGCGTCGACAACTTGAACCCTGGTTCGATCTGTCTGGTTTCTTAGTTCATGAAATTGATGGGAAAATGGCTGGCTTTTGCTGGACTAAAGTGCATGAAGCAACTCATCCACCAATGGGTGAGATTTATGTAATAGCAGTACATCCGAACTTCCAGTCACGGGGATTGGGTAAACAATTGGTCGTGGCCGGGTTGAATTACCTTTCACGCAAAGGACTTACAGTTGGAATGCTCTATGTTGACAGCGAAAACCACGCCGCAAGGCACCTCTATGAGCAACTCGGGTTTCACTTCGATCACAATGACCGAGCCTACGTTGTAGATATTACTGTCTAGTCTTGCTGGGCAATTGTGATCAGTTCAATTGCTTCTCCCGGCAAACGGAGTTTAACTGCCAGCGTACCTCTTCTCGTATTAAGCACTGTAGAATCAACGGTTTCATTCAAATATCTGCCATCTTCAAGGTGACCAGTTATTCGATATTTACCCGAATCAAGTCCTCCTAAGTTTACAATAACGGTTCGATCGTAATTAGTCGGCAAACTGGTGCCGTAGTTACCACTTACGACAAACGGCTTGAAATTGTAGAGCAAAATCGAAACATTCTTGGACTTGTTCTTCCCTGTTCCTTCTGAGGCAATTACCCCAACTTTTCCGTGTGCAAAGGTGTTAGTAGCACTGAGAGTAGATGACACAAAGCTTTTTACCCGACTGTAAATCTGATCCGGCTCCAGTTGCTTCCAAAAATCAAATGCTTCGTAACTGGGCTTAGGTTTATCGTATTCATTAAGCAGGCCCCAATCCTGAGCCGGACTACCCAAAGGATCGGCCAGTGAGAAAAAACACATCCCAGCTAGCTCCGAGTCGTTTACCGACGTAAGTACTGATGTAATATATGCTGCATCATAGGTTTGATTCTGTCTTGGATCATATTCCCCATTTATATTCCATTCGTCAACAATTAGTAATGGATGCAGATTAGGATATGCTTTAAGAGCGTTCGATGTCTGTTCTACCTCATTATATATTGTATCCGGATTTAAGTTGGGGTTGTAATAGCACAAATTTGTGCCGGGACCATTTGACCTTCCGAAACACAATCCAGGGCCACCGAGCACGATTGGTCCGGAATAAGGGTCATTAACATATGAATGCCATGAAATAAAATCAAGAGGTAGTTTATTTAGGTTTACATAACTTAGCAGTGCATTGAGCCAGGTCATGTCTTGTGTGTCTAACACGTCAGCTAAGGCCGGACCTCCTATATATACTCTAGTCCGCTCTTGTTCAGCAACCTGCTCGATTGTCATGCTTGTATCCTTGTAAAGCTGAAGATATGCCGATAAGCCACCATTGAAGAATACCCAATCTGGCTCATTCCACACTTCAAAATACCTCACGCCCTCCTTCGCTATCTCCTGATAAGCTACCTCTCTAATAAGGTCAATCCATTTCTGCTTATCTGCACCAATGTCTGGTGGAAGACGGCTCCAATTAGCCTGCAAGGGATTAGCGGAGAGACATTGGGGGGTGTAATCGATAATTTCTAGGGGAGTGCCACCTTCACTGTAAATCTGACTTACTTTTTGGTCTAATGAGGTTGAATTCCAGGATCCCGTGGCACAGTTGTAGTTGGGTTCCCCATTCGTACTGGCATCCAAGCTTACGTCGGTCCTAACCCAATGTACCCCTAACCTTTTCATGGATCCCACCGCCTGTACTGGTCCTGGGCCATTTACGCCAATTAGGTTCTTATTGATAAAATGTCCGGTAAATTGCCCGGCATTTACATCTACTCTTATAAATGCCGACTTAGGCTCTAAGGTCGAAATTGCAGGTGAAGTTCTAACGGTCGATAACGAACACTGTGACCCACATATAGAGACTAACGCAATTAAAGTTGCCGGTACCCATCTTCTCATTTTCCATTCCCCCGACCTTGATTATTTAGATAAATACTAGTGTGACTTTCAATCGCTACCCTATCTTAGTGAATAGCGGATACTCCTATCGTGCGTCCAATCACAAATGTTGCCGTCGCACAAATCGAACAAATAGCAAGCTGACGAAATGCAGTAAATATGTATGATTTACCAGTAAATTTAGCCAGAGCTAGTCCAACAATGACAGCGACTAAGCCAACCAAAATTATACTTGCCACTATGGCCGCAGTGCCAGCGACAAAAAACCACGAAATTAGTGGCACTAATCCACCGAAGGCCGTGGCAACCATTGAAGATAATGAGGCCTGCCAAGGTGAGCCTAAATTCTCCGGATTTATTCCAAGCTCTTCGCGGGCATGCGTCCGAAGTGCTTGCTCTGGGCTACCCATCATTTTCGAGGCCAAAAGTGAAGCTAATTCGGGCTCCAACCCCCTAGCTTCATAAATTTTTTGTAACTCTTTGTGTTCGGACTCCGGACGGTCCAAAAGCTCCTTGGCTTCTAGTTCGAGTTCACGTTCAAATAGTTCTCGTTGGGCACTCATCGAGATGTACTCCCCCGCCGCCATCGAGAAAGCTCCGGCTAAAAGACCAGCGACGCCGACTAGCCTTACCACCGCAGATGATGG
>DAIDHF010000001.1:0-85399 GCA_027452005.1 Acidimicrobiales bacterium | reverse complement strand
CCCCAACTACTCCTAAAATAAGGGCCGTATTGGCTACAAGTCCATCATTGACGCCAAAAATTGCAGCCCTGGCCGCCCCACCTTGAATATCGCGATGATGGTGCTCGCTACCCGTATCATCATCGATGGGAAGTTGACCCAAAAGATTAGGCAATTTTCTTGTCTGTCGATTTGATCTCAAGTTACCTGTACTCCAAGGCTAAATATCTCTAAACTAGACATCTTACTTCATTCCAATCACTGAAGGTTACTTTTGCGAATACTCAGTCAACCCCAAAGCGTATAAGATATAGCCGATGAATTTTCAAAAATGGACCGATAGGTCACATCCACAAACTTTGCAGATGGGGGTGCTGTTTCTTTATATTAATGCAGCCTTTGGGTTGCTTTCAACATTTTCAATTGCTTTAGGATCTATAGTCGTCTTCGGGGCAACTTTTATTTTTTATCTTCTCCACGTATTTGGACTACTCAGTGTTGCTTCCCAGCTTCCCCTTGCCGGGAGTCCTATTGCCAGTGTGTACTCTGCGTTCATTTTGAATCTTGGGAGATTCCTCTTGGTTGTACTTTCCTTCGCCCATGGCCTGTCGGGGATGGGCATTGCGAATGAGAAGAAATGGGGTTATTTCGCAAGCATCACCCTTGTTGTATTCGACGCAGCTGGGCTATTTATACTGATTTTTGAGGGGGCTATTTCGCAGATGGGTGGATTGAACGTCATCCTAGGGTTCATTTGGGTTGTCGTTCTATTGGCATTACTTATTCATAAAGAAAGTCGTGAATACTACAAGATCTGGTTTCGTAAATAGCAAGTAGGTTACTTAATCGGAATTTCGCCGTGGTCAATACACTTTGCAGATACTGAATTAGTGGTGATCTTTACTACTACACGTCTGCCACACTGAGGACAGTATCGTTGAGCATCATATTCACTAATGCAATTTCCCTGACAATCTGTAGATAATTTGCCACAACCTCGACAGTAAGCCACGCTCTAGGGTCTTCTCGAAATCTAAATTTACCCAGTTTGTCCTATAATGCTCCAGTAAGAGCACCAACCGGCATTGACAGTTCTTCGAGCATTTCCCGATCTTGTGTCCAGGACCTCCCAAGAGTTGTTAAATAATTGCCTACGATGAGCGAGTTAATCCCGGAAGTCATACCCAAACTTTGAAGATCTCCAAGTGTGATCTCCCTTCCACCAGCATATTTCAAGATCACACTCGGTAATGCAAGACGAAATATCGCTATCCACCGAATGGCCTCAGCTGCTTTCAAGATATCTTGCCTCTCAAGTGGAGTCCCTGGACGTGGATTCAAGAAGTTAATTGGGACTTCGACAGGACCAACTTGCCTAAGTTGGCCTAAAAGCTCAAGTCTTTGCTCTGGGCTTTCCCCCATACCAAGTAATACCCCACAGCACAGCCCCATCCCAACTTTTGTAACAACTTTGCAAGTCTCAACGCGTTCTTCAAAAGTATGAGTAGATACAATTTGTGAAAAATAACTCTTAGCTGTTTCTAGATTGTGGTTATATCTATGTGTGCCTACCTCCGCTAACCGCCTTGCTTGATCTTCCGTCAGAATTCCTGCACTTACCGATATATTAAGCCCCGTCTCACTGGCTAATCTCGGAATAATATCAGTTAGCTTGTTCAGCGTCTTTTCATCTGGTCCTCGAATGGCTAGTACGATACAAAACTCGGTTGCCCCAGTTTCCAAGGTTTCCCTAGCTGCTTGTAATATCTCATCATATTGTAGAAATGGAGAGGATTTAACGGTCGTGTTATACCGAGCGGATTGGCTACAGAACGAACAGTCCTCACTACATCCACCTGTCTTAACTGACAAAATCCCCTCTATCTCCACTACGTCCCCGCATCTAGCAAGACGAACTTCATGCGCCAGCTCAGCCAAGGCGGAAATAGCTTCATCGTGAACCTTTGACAACTTACCCAGCTCTTCTAGAGTGAGTTCCTCATTCTCTCCTAAAAGCTTGTTCCGAGCTGATTCGATTAGCTCAATATCAAGGTTGACTTGTTCACTTCTTTTGGTTGGCAGCGGTAATTTTGATAAACTTGACACAAGACTTTACATTAGCACTAGAAAAGGACGGCGTGCCTGCTTGCGATTTTCTAAATGAAAACAATTGAAGTTTCTATACATCTGCCAGCATACGTACACTGGATTTTAGCTTGTTCGTGAGCCTATCCAGGGCATTTTTCTTTCAATGTCGATTGATAGCCAGGTTGTGACTGTTAGAAGTATGCTGATGAAAGATTGTTTCAAAGACTCAAGTTTAAAAAGTTACTAAAGTCCTTTTCTTACGCATGGGACGGAATAAAGTGGATGCTTCGTCATCAACAAAACATGCGGTTTCATATTCTAGCGACGTTAGCATGCGTGATATTGGGTGTAGCTCTTTCAATTCCAATATCTCAATGGACGGCATTAGTCTTTGCTATAACTATGGTTTTAGTTGCAGAGGCGCTTAATTCTGCTGTTGAAGCGGTCATGGACGTAATCCATCCTGATCACAGTGAATATGTAAAGATTGTTAAGGACGTAATGGCAGGTGCTGCGCTATTAGCAGCTACGGGAGCTGCCACAATTGGATGTCTAGTATTCATTCCAAGGATTATATTCTTGATTTCAAATTAACAAACGTGACTGACTTACCACTTTTTTTTGGCCAAATAGTAAGCAAAAGGAATATCGATGAAACGTAAGCAACGTACTCCAACTTTCTCACTTCCAAATTCGGCCGATAAAAAGTACTACGTTCAACACATGTTTGACACAATAGCGCCGCGTTACCAGATCATGAATACCATAATCACCTTTGGACTAGATAGATATTGGCGAAAAAAAGCACTTTCTAAATTAGTCATCCCCGAAAACTCACTAATCTTGGACCTTGCAAGTGGACCTGGAGAACTTGCAGATCTCCTAGGGAGTCGCGGACATCGAATGATTTCGCTCGATATTTCTCGCGAGATGCTTTTGGCAAACCGCCGAAACAAAACACCAAAAGTACAGGCAGATTGTGAGCTACTACCTTTTCCGGAAGAGACTTTTGACACTTTGGTAAGTGCCTTCGGAATGAGAAATTTTCCTGATCTTTCAAGAGCATTTGCTGAAGTATCTAGGGTTGTAAAGCCGGGAGGATCTGTATTTTTCATGGATATATCACAACCAAGAGCAGTCGTATTTAGATCAATTCACAAATTTTATTTCAACAATATTGTGCCATTGCTTGGAGCGGTACTTTCTTCAAAGAGTGCATATAAGTATCTGCCTGAGTCAATTGCGTATCTTCCCTCGCAATATGAAATCATCAAACTACTGGAGCAACATAATATAGAGAACGTCTCGCACACTTCATATACATTTGACACCGTTCAGGCTTTTATCGGCGTACGATCGCGAAAACATCTATAAATAAATGTTAACCAGTTCTTCCGAGCCCAGGCAGCTTTTTTCGATCAGTATCTGGCTCGACGATCTCCTAGTGAACCAGTTCAATAGATTTGCCTGCGTCGATAATAATGGATTCTATTATTCAAATGGTAACATCCGATTGAATGGTTGTGACATTGCGCGTCATGTTCATTTCGATTTCATTGGCGATCTCACTAGCTCTGAAATTAGCAATGTTTTTTCGACAATCGAAAATACCGACTTAGTGGGCGAATTGGCATCAGGGCCCTTACTCGTCGGTGCCTTGCCATTTGAAAGATCAACTCAAGTCGATCTTTTCATCCCCGAATTGGTCATAGTCACTTCTCGCGACAAAGGAACCTGGGCTACCTTGACTCTTGAACATCCGGTAAACGAAAGCTTGGCTCGGGAATATCTAGCCAAAAAGCTTAATCTATTATCCAGTCCCAGTGGATTTGATCTGTCACCAGACTACTTTGTTCTACGATCTGAGCCCACCAAAGATGAGTGGTTAGAAATTGTAAAGCTTTCTCAAGCCAAGATGGCTGAGCGGCACTTGGAAAAAGTGGTATTGTCACGACGAGTACACGTAAGTTCATCCAATAGTTTTACTAAATCTGCAATTTTAGAGCGTCTCAGTCATCTATACCCAACCTGTACTACTTTTTGTTTTGGAGATTTCCTGGGAGCAAGTCCCGAATTGTTAGTATCGAAAATTGATACTGAGATTAGATCAGTTCCGTTGGCCGGAACCGTTGCCAGAAGTGGAAATTCAGCAACCGATTTACACGAGATCGATCAGATGCTTGAATCTCAAAAGCAACGCTTGGAACATAACATTACCTCGACTTGGGTTGCAGCTAGACTGGCGGAGTATTGCGATAGTGTTAATCTTCCTAAAGTACCTTCAGTCGTTTCACTTCGAAATGTCTCGCATCTATCTAGCTCTATTTCCGCGAACTATAGCGGTGAGAAGAAGTATCTATCCGCGCTGGAATTGGCCCGCATTCTTCACCCGACTCCAGCGTTGGCCGGTTTTCCAATTATTGAATCAATGGATCTAATCTCCGAGTTAGAAGGCATCCCTCGGGGCAACTACGGTGCTCCAGTTGGGTGGGTAGACAGCCGCGGTAACGGAGACTATGTTGTCGGTATTAGAAGTGCTACAGTAACTGGGCGTAACGCTACGCTATATTCTGGAGTTGGAATCCTTCCAGATTCTGATCCACGGCAAGAATTGATCGAGACTCAACTAAAACTGCAGGCTTTGCTTTCGGCAATAGTACGTCCGTAGTACGGTACAGTTTTCCAATCTTTCGATCGGTATAACCCCCAAAGTCATCCTTTAGATACTGGCAGGATAACAGTAAAGGTCGTCCCTATCCCCGGGATGGATTTTACGGTAATGGTGCCTAAATGTCCATGCGTAATTGCCCGCGCTATAGCTAATCCGAGCCCAGAACCGCTTTTATTCTTGTCAATTGGAGAAGCATTCAATTCAGCATTTGAATTACTTTCATAACTTTTACCTGTCACAAATCGGTCAAAAACGTACTCAAGTGCCTCGGGCACAATGCCCTGTCCATTGTCGGCGATGTCGAACTGAATATGATTATCTAATTTCATTACTTTAACGGAAATTATGGTTTGAGGCGGATTATGCACTAAGGCATTCGCTATCAGATTTGAAAACAATTGATAGAGTCTATCTTTGTCGCCCGTTAGTTCGACGTCAACGCCTCCAAAAAGTATTACGCTGCTTGTATCATGGATTACACTTAAATCGTTAACTACTTGTTGCAGCAGTTTCCGCACCTCGACCTGTCCAAGGTTGAGTTCTCGGCCCTGATCGAGCCTAACTAGCAATAAGAGATCGTCGACCAATACATTCATTCGTTCAGCTTCTTGGTGTATTCGTTCCATGACGCGTTCCAGGTCATCAGGACGATTCTTAGCCCCTCTGAAAAATAGCTCCGCATACCCCCTAATGGAGGTTAAAGGCGTACGTAGTTCGTGGGATATATCCGCTAAAAACCGCCGCAATCTTAATTCTGACATTTCTTTGGCATTGAAAGCAGATTCAATTTGAGAAAGCATTTCATTGAGGGCCAGGCCCAGGCGGCCGGTTTCATCTAGAGAATCTGCTGGATTCACCCTTTGTGAAAAGTCACCCGCGGCTATTGAGTCAGCCTTGGCAGCCATCCCCACTAACGGAGACAATCCTCTACGTACACCAATTATGGCAAAGAGAATCATCAATACTAGAGCTCCAGACGAAACCACAGCTTCTATATCGATCAAATTCTCAAGGGTACTATTTAGCGGTTGGAGTGGGGCCGCGACGATTAATTCAGCTCCTCTTGGAAGCGGAACTGCTTGCACTCGATACTGGAAGTTCTTATCACTGACAGCCCCAACCTGAAAGCTTGAAAGATTTTGATTGGATAACCGCGGGTCATATACTCGGCCAGAAATAGGATGACTAAAGTGAATCACGGCTGGTAATTTGGGGACTGGGTCTGTGTGGAGTTGATATCCCGAAGGAAATTCGGGATTATTTATTATTGAGGTATGCTGCGAACACGAGTGGGACCGAATGTTATCGACTGGAGCAAATGCCTTCAAATTGAATGTTAGGATGTAGGTATTAGGATCAGCAAGATCCTCAAGGGCCGAAATAGATGCACACTGTCCTGATTTTAACTGCTCAAGATATCTTTCAATCGGAAGTCTAGCTTGCGCAAGTTGGGAATCTAAACGTTGCGACAAAAAGTTGCTAACTAGCTTATAGGTTGCTACATCAGATGTTATTAGCCCTACAAGTAGAATGACACCTAGTGCAAGTGTGAGCCTGACTCGGATCGAAAATCTCCTTGACTGCATCCGCAACTTAGGCAACTTATCCTCGATCATTTTGTCAGTCGGAGCTAACAAGCCTGAGACTGTATCCAACGCCCCTGATTGTCTGAATAAGCGGCGGTTGATAACAGTCAATCTTTTTACGTAAATAGCTTATATATGTTTCCACGACATTTGGATCGTCACTTCCTTGTTCCCACACATGGTCCAATATCTGGGACTTTGAGAGCACTATTCGAGCATTGTCAATCATATATTGAAGCAACTTAAACTCAGTTGCAGTAAGGTCAATCCGCTTGCCCTGTCTCCATACTTCGTAGGTTTCCAGATCAACTACCAAATCTTCGAAGTAAAGTTTTTCGGTTTCTAAGATTATTTGATTGGAACGTCGAATATTGGCTTCTATTCGTGCAATCAACTCAGCAATCGAAAATGGCTTGGTTACATAGTCATCACCACCGGAACGAAGGCCTTGAACTTTGTCACCTGTTGTATCACGAGCTGTGAGAAAAATGACTGGGACCTGCTTGCCACTTTCTCTGAGCTTACGACAGACATCAACTCCCTGAATGTCCGGGAGCATAATATCTAGAATAATTAAACTGAACTCTTCGGAGATGGCAGCCCTAAGTGCTCCATAACCGGAGGTCTCAACATGAACCCTATAGCCCTCGTATTCCAGGGCGCTCTGAAGGAGTTCACAGATGGGTTCTTCGTCGTCAACTACCAGAATACTAGCATTATTGGAGAAAGGCGGTTGAATCGAATTCATCTATGTGCTTTCATCAAATCCGGTTACTAGTAGCGACCTGCCATCAATCATAATTCCCGTGACCATCAAAATCATTCCGACCACTTCAAGTAAGATCGCAAGCGTGCTATGACCAATGGACTCGCGAAACAGTAATACGCCGATCAGAACACTTACCAAAGGATCAACTACGGTTAGAATCGGTAATGAATCTGAAAGTTTTCCGGCCTGGAAAGCACTTTGAGCCAAAAGCAGAGTAACCAGTCCAACCACTAACAAAGAATACGGCTCCCAGGTTTCTAGAGTATTGACAAAGCCCATTCGAGATAGTTCGTGGGCACAACTATCAGCAAGTCCAGCACCAAAACCGAATGCAATTCCAGCCGAGCCAGCGAGAACGCCGGAGTGAAACTTCTTCGGCAAAGTACCGAGCTTTACAAGAATTACAACTGCAATCACCGGAGTAGCGCAGATTACCGCAGTTGCCAACCAAGCAGTACTTGATGCTGGCTTTCCGGGCCCAGGGCGGGCAGCTTGAAGAAATATAATTAGTCCGCTTACCACAAAACCCGCTCCCAATAGATCGGACTTGGAAAATCTCCTCTTTGAAATGTATGCTCCCATGGGGAGGGCAAATAGCAGTCCGCATACTAGAATCGGCTGAACTTCAGAGATTGGTCCATGAGCTAATGCCAAAAATTGGCATGTAAACCCGACCAAGTCAGAGGCTATTCCAAGTAGCCAGATGGGCTTTCGCGCTAATACACCTAGTAGAGTAGGACTTAGAAGGTCTTCCCTAGGTGCCAAAGAGGCACTGTGGTGTTGCAAGGCGGAAGCTAAGGCATAAAAAAAGGCCGAAAGTAGCGCTATCCCTATAACCATGTATTCAATACGATATAATTTTTACAGAAACCAATGGCGGAAAACTTCCTAATTATCTCTGCGAGTATGGGCGCGGGCCATGACGGGGCTGCTCGGGAGCTTGCCCGAAGGCTTGAGTCAAAAGGGCATTCGGCTGAGATCATCGACTTTCTTGAATGTACTAAGGGCGTTGGAGGGCTGATAAAGAGAATCTACCAGTATCAGCTAGAAGTAGCACCTTGGTCATATGAGCTGTTGTACAAGGTATTCTTCAAGTTGCCATCCCTGTACGGTCCTTTAGTATGGCTAGCGACCTTCTTGTCATCTTTTCGAGTCAGAAAGGCAATAGAGCGTACTGGATGTAGCTGCGTGATCACTACCTACCCGCTGGCCTCGCTGGTCTTAGGTAAGGAACGGTCGAGAGGGCGAATTTCCGTGCCAACGGCTACATTTGTAACTGACTTTGCCGTACATCCACTATGGGTGCATCCTGGGATTGATCTTACAATGTGTGTTCACCCTCAGGCGGCACTCCAAGCCCAGCGGGCGACCGGGAATACCTCCTTCGCCACTGGCCCCATGGTTCCGGAGCGATTTTTCAAGATGTTCGAATCCAGACAGACCGACGATCGCTACCAGACAAAGACCCATCAAGAGCTTCTTCGAAGGAAATTTTCAATTCCTAAAGACGCTAAGGCAATTCTGGTTGTTGCCGGCTCGTGGGGCGTTGGAGAACTTCACCAGACATACAATGACCTACAAGATATTGGGGGGTACTTCCCAGTTTTCGTGTGTGGATCAAATGAGAAATTGCAGCAGGAACTGCAGGTGGTCGTAGGCGGGAACGGGCTAGTCCTGGGATGGACAAACAATATTCATCAACTCATGGGGGCATGTGACATTCTTCTCCAGAATGCAGGAGGCCTTACCTGCATGGAGGCTTTTGCTGCTGGACTACCTGTCGTGACTTATCGACCTATCCCGGGACACGGTGTCGAGAATGCAATAGAGATGTTACGCGCTGGAGTAGCAAAATTTGCTCGATCTAAAGAAAGCCTTGAGAAGGTATTGGATGAAGCATTTTCAACTACTTCAGAACAAGTTTCACAGATCCGAAAGATGTTTCGGCAAGATCCAGCCGATATTATCTGCGAATTTACCGAGTCCGATAGAGTGGCAACCCAACCTAAGGTAGAGTCCGGAGAAAGATATGATGCCAAATCCAGTCTAAGCCGGGCACTTGGAGCTGTTGGGTCAAAGTCAATGGGGGCACTTGCCGCGGCATCCGCCCTCTATATGGCCTTTGCATTCGGAGGAACCGTTGCTGTTGCTCATGGCCTTGATGCCGTTCATACAAACTCGGTAACCCCAGAGGTCTATCTTGGAGTCCGAGTCCCCAATGCTCTGATTCAAAATCCCCAATTGGGTGATGTTCTTGAGAGATTCAATTCAAGCCTGATTGTAGACGGTTATCAATCAAAACACTTTCAGGCCCAACTTCGCATGTTCGAGAGACAGGGCGTAGACATTCAAAATGGTGGATCTCCGAGTGGGGATGATCCCTTAGCAGTTATTATTCCCCACACGACTGTGGCATCCACAGCCAGTGAACTTCGCCAAATATTGGGGCATTCAGCCAAGTATTACGTCCCTCTAAATCACCTAAGTGGTCTAGATCTTTCCGAGGCACGCTTGGTGCACGAAAAGATTCTTCTACCGACGGCAAGGATAGGTTCCAGCGTGCCTGCATTACAACTAAAACCAGGGAGCGTGGTGTCTGTCCAACTAACAAGTACCAATTTAGCGCCAGCAGTGGACGAGTTGCAGTCCATCAATTCGAGTGCAAATCAGCAAAGTCTGAATATACGTACCCTTGGTCAAGCATAATATAGCGCTACTATGAAGTTTGCCAAGACGGCACTAGCATTAAGCGGTGTACTTGGCATCGCTCATTGTCTTCCAGCGATTTCCTCCATTCCAAGCGTCCGTCGTGTATTGTTCCCTAGGCTTCTTGGAGTTGGTAAATCGGGCCATATTGCATTGACATTTGACGATGGTCCCGACCAAAAATCGACTCCATTAATTCTGGATATTCTCGATGAATACAATTGGAAGGCTACCTTCTTTCTATTGGGAATCATGGTCAAGCGGGAGCCAGAACTGGCAGTAGAGATTCTTGCGAGAGGACATGAAATAGGAGTCCATGGGTTTGAACACAAAAATCACTTATATCGAACTTTGCCGGCAGTAATTTCGGACGTTAGACAAGCCTATGATGTAATAGCCAGGACAACTGGTGCGACTCCAACCTGGTTTCGACCTCCTTATGGAGTACTATCGAGTTCAAGTTTTCTGGCAGCACAGATGAACGGGCTGACGCCGATTTTATGGACTACTTGGGGCCGCGACTGGGAAGATAGCTCGACACCGGAATCTATCCTAAGCCAACTTTCCGGGGGTTTGTCTGCACAAGAACATCGAAACCCTCTATTTGCTAGCCCAACGTTGCTACTGCACGATAGTGACTGTACCTCTGAAATTTCAATGTCAAAAGCAACTATTGGATCTTTGACGCTGCTAAGTGATTGGGCAAAAAACAATAGTATTCAAATCGGCGCCCTTAGAGATCACTTCAAGTAACAGTTGAATAGCCCGCCAAACTATAGTCGATCCCGATATGGATAACTTACCAGACACAGGCAAGGGAACCCCAGGCGCAAATCCATCTAGATCCCTTCTTTGACCCTAAGGGTGGCTCCCGCCTTAGTTTGCCGCTCCGTCTTTATGGACCATAGTTCTTTAGATATCACCTGAATCATTCCTGCAAGTGGGATTGCCACTAAAGCACCAATTATCCCAAGCAAATTTGCCCCGACTAGAACTGCCACTAATGTCCAGAGGGGATTGAGCCTCATCGTCCTCCTCATAATTATTGGAGACAAAAGATGATTTTCTATCTGTTGATAAATCAAAAATACTATTAGCGACACAATCGCAGCGCTCGTGGAGTGCGCCAGGGCCACAGGGACCACTACCACGGACCCAAGTAGTCCTCCTACGAGGGGAAGTAGATCGGCCAGCCCCACCCACAAAGCTAATACTTGTGCGTATGATACGCCCATTATTGTAAGAGTTATAAAGATCACCACACCAAAGAGTACTGAGGTAATTACCTTGCCTAGAACATAACCGGTTACCGAATGAAAAGATTCATCTAAAAGCCTGTTGATTCTCTGGTTGGTTTCCTCGCCTACTAGATTTCCAATACCTCTGGATATTCTCGGCGCTTCGAGTAGTGCAAACAGTGCAAACACAACTACAACAAAAAAATCAACAACAACCGAGAGGGTAGATCTGGCAACGCTAATTGCCCCTTGCCCCACCGAACTAAAGATTGAGAAGGAACTAAAATACTTTTGAAGTTTCTTTGAGGCCTGCGAGACGTACTTGCTCCAATGGTGGTCTCGGATAAATCTGCCCATAAATCCCTTACCGTGTTCTGTTTTCTGAATTAAACCTGGCAGATTCTTGGCAAAATGCGTTCCGGCGCGCACTATGGGGGGTAAAAAGATGTAACCGAGAACCGCGAGGATCGTAATTCCAACAAGTAGGACTAAGACTACAGAAACCGTTCTTGGGATACCTCTGCGTTTGAGAAAACGAACAAAAGGCTCGAGAACTATTGCCAAAAACACTCCAATGGCAATGAGAATTAGCACGTGCCTTAGACGCCAGATTAAAGCCCCCAGCACAATGGTACCAACGGCAAAAATATCAATTACCACAAGGTCGCGTACCAGGGAAGATCTGACTTTCGTTCCCATTGGAACTCCTTGATCGGTCATCCCTCCAGTCAACACCAATTTGGCCTTCAAAACGATGATCAAATGTTTTATTTGGCAAAAGTTACCATATAGTATTCGCTGGGATGGCACTTTACAGAGCTAACGTATATAGGTGACCAGTCTCACTACCCGATCTGGCAGTAGCCACGTGGCATTCTAATGCCCCTGGAGCTCTTAGAGTCCGAGAAGGATCACAGGTCAAAGCAGTCGACACATCTAGTGAACTTTGAAAACCTTACGGTAGTTAAAGGCCGAGAGGTCGTTCTCGAAAACATTTCATGGAACGTAAAGCGCTGTGAACACTGGGTGGTTTTAGGGCCGAATGGTTCAGGCAAGACAACTCTATTGTCATGTGTATACGGCGAGACATACCCAACACACGGAGTGATTAAACTCTTCGGCTCCAAACTCGGACAAATTGATGTTCGCGATATCCGAAGAAAAATAGGAAGGCTATCTCCTCTCCTTCGATTTCGAGTTCGTCCTACCATGTTAGTAATCGAGCTTTGTGCAGCTATAAAGGCAGGACTTCTAGACTCGAACTGGATTACCACGGGCGTAAATACATCTCACCTAGTAAACTTCTTGGATGAATGGGGACTAGGCAACCTGGTCAACCGCTGCCTTGATTCACTCTCCTCTGGCGAGTTCCACAAATTAGAACTTGCCTTGGCGCTCATTGAAAAGCCGGAATTACTAGTCCTCGATGAACCTTTTGCGTTTTTAGATCTAAGTACTAGACAACAGTCACTTCAAATTGTTAATTCCCTACAGGAACGCTCAGATTTCCCCAACTCGACGGTGTTAGTTACTCATTATCTCGACGAGATCCCCTCCTCTACAACCCATGCGTTACTTCTACGTGGAGGACAGATCGTCAAGGCTGGACCAATTTCACAAGTTATAACTACGGAACACGTTTCAGCCTGTTTTGGTGTTCCATTAAAGATAACTAGAAACAATGGTCGGTACATTGTGGAATTTGACGAATATCAATCGCATAACCAGGGTCACGTTAGAGCTTAACGACAAGATCTTTATGAAATCTACTTTATCTCAGCGAACTCATAAGAAATTCAAACTAGTGCTTAGAACTCTAGTTACGCTAATCTCCCTTTTTCTAATTACTAAGTATTTTTTGATTCCTGATCTCACGAAGAACAAAGATAATATTCACCACCTCATTCATATCAATGTCGCATATCTGTTGCTTGGAAGCGGGCTAGAGGTGGCATCCTTATTCGGCTACGCAAAACTTACCCAGTCCGTTTTGCCGGGCAAAACGATCCCGTTCAATCGCTTATGGCGAATCGATATGTCCACATTCGCGGTAAGCCATCTCTTGCCCGGAGGGACTGTTGCTGGGACGGCTCTAGGCTACAGGCTTCTTGACGACCAAGGGATTTCTTATACGGATGCTACATTTGCGCTCGGCGTACAAGGAATTGGTTCGGCACTTGTATTGAATGTGATTTTCTGGTTATCACTAGTGGTTTCTATACCATTGCATGGGATCAGTCAAAACTCTAGTAGCTTGTACAAGTTCGCTGCTATAGTCGGAGCGCTTCTTCTTGCCATAGTTGGCGTCCTAATCTTTTTCCTTACCAAAGGCCAAAGTCGAGCTAAAACGTTTATTTCATGGCTGGGGATGAGGCTTCCTTTGCTCAACCCTGCCAAGTTTGAGCGAATATTGAGTCAACTCTCGACTCGTCTAAAATCTCTGGCAAACGACAAGCAATTGCTGATAAGAGCAATTTTCTGGGCGTGTGCCAACTGGGGACTTGATTGTGCCTCCCTCTGGATATTTCTTCGGGCATTTGGGACTTCGGTGTTACTACCCTACCTGTTAGCAGCATATGGACTTGCCTATGTACTGGCAGCTATCCCTATTACTCCTGGTGGCCTTGGGATTGTTGAAGGTACGTTAATCGCGATTCTACAAGGTTTTGGATTTCACGAGGCAGCCTTGGGGGTACTCTCTTACAGAGTCGTGAATTTTCTCCTTCCCATTCCAATTGGTGGGATATGCTATCTTTCGCTCACCTTCCACAAAACAGCGGCTCTCGTTGGCCAGCAGAGTACGGATTCACTTGACGAATCACCCCTAAGACGACAGCGTTTCCGGCGCTCCAAAAAACTAGTTCATCTAACTGGCGAGATAAAAGACGAACTGCGCCATGCCGTTGAAATTGCTAATACTCAGGTAAATGATACTCCTCGTTAACTACTGCATTCACTCCTGATAATTTGATAACTCACTATTCTTTTGACATATCACGATTGATATCGTCGTTTAAACCGTCAATCTCACGAATCTCTCCGAGGGCACCATTTAGTAGATTTATTCTCTCAATAATCTTTTCTGTGGACCCACTGGGCAAGGTTCGTTGCCAGGATTGAAACATATCAATAGCTTTTCTTGACGCTAGTTCAACTTGAGCAACATCTTTATCAAACCCTCGAGCCATTCGTCGTCTAACTTCTCTCGGCTCGCGCTCAAACTGCAATAATCTCCGATCTATTTCAATTGCTACCTCTTCGAGATCAGATAGTATTGACTCCCACCCGCTCTCAGGTTTTCTATTTGCTGACAATACCCGTCTTAAGGTTGCCTCGACTGGAGTCTCGCGAAACAAGGTAGAACTTTGAGCCGTTGCCCGACAGGTTCGCAATGCCAATACCATTCTTCGGTGAAATATGGCCGACTGTGAGAGTGACCATCTCCACCTAAGCGGTGGCTTGAACTGTGACTGGGGTGACAACAGGATTGGTCGTCGAAGTTTGTGAATGTAGTACCAGGTAAGTCCTCCCCCCAGTGCACTTGGTACGACTATAAGTCCTCCCGCGACTTCAACAAGTCTGGTCATCTTCTGTTTTCCTGTACTGAGCCAGTAAACCTAAACATCGGCCAAACTTGATGTCTCGATCAATGAATCCTGACAGGAAAATCCGCTCATTGTGTCATTCTTTACCCAGGTACCAGCTCGCGTAAGCGACCAAGAGCAAACATCATCCCGCAGACACCTACCTATGATATCCCATAAACGTGACTTTATCGTGCGATCTTCAACTGGTGTTATTACTTCAACACGGTGCTCCAGATTTCGTTCCATGAGGTCTGCAGATCCAATAAAAATGTTGTGGTCCTGACCTTCAGGCGTACCAAAACAGAATATTCTTGAGTGTTCAAGGAACCGTCCTACAATTGATCTCACTTGAATATTCTCGGACATTCCCGGGACCCCGGGTCGTAACATACATACGCCTCGCACTATCAAATCAACACGGACACCCCGATTAGATGCTTCATAGAGGTCGTCGATTATTGCCGGATGGGTTAGCCCGTTCACCTTGATGGCTATGTATCCCTGAGATCCAAGTTTGCTTTGCTGTTCGATGAGAGAACTCAGCTTGGCAAGCAACATACTTGGAGCCACTATAATCTTTTGATACACATCTCTTTTTGAGTAGCCAGTAAGATAGTTGAATAACTCACCAAGGTCAGATCCTAGTTCGTCTGAGCAAGTAAGTAAGCCAAGATCTTCGTAGCTTTGAGCGGTGCTCGGATTATAATTGCCGGTTCCAATATGACAATACCTTCGAATTCTACCCTCCTCGGACCTAATCACCAAGGTGGTTTTAGCATGTGTCTTGAGGCCTAATAAGCCGTAGACAACGTGCACTCCCGCCTTCTCTAAAGCCCTTGCCCATTCAATGTTTCTTTTCTCGTCAAACCTAGCTTTAAGTTCAACGAGAACTGCTACTTGCTTTCCGGACTCTGCTGCTCGAATAAGACTTTGTACAATAGGGCTATCACCCGAAGTCCGATAAAGCGTTTGTTTTATTGCGAGAACGTCGGGATCTTGACTTGCCGCATCTACAAAGGATTCCACTGATTTCGAGAACGACTCATACGGGTGGTGAACGAGCAGGTCGCCCTGTGCAATTACTTTAAAGATGTTTTCTGGTTCAAAGTTCTCGTTAATTAATCTTTTAGGAGTCCTCGGCGTCCAAGGAACCAGCTTTAGATCTGGCCTATCAAGGCTTGCGATGTCCCACAACCCGGTGTAGTCCAATAGAGACCTAACCCGATATACGTCTTTTCGTTCAAGCTCTAATTCGTCGATTAGGAGTTCCTCGATGTATGAAGAAGTTCCCGATTGAACTTCCAGCCTAACTGCACGACCAAAACGTCGCCTCCTCAACTCAATTTCTACCGCAGACAGTAGGTCTTCAGCTTCGTCTTCGTCCACTGATAGATCGACGTTTCGCGTGACCCTAAAACAGTAATGGTCACGTATTTTCATTCCCGGGAAAAGTCCATCTAGGTTGTTGGCTATTACTTCCTCAGTCGGGAGGAGACAGGTAACGTCTCCCGGTATTGCAAGTCGAATAAACCTGCCAAGCAATGGAGGAACCTTAACCCTAGAAAATTTTCTATTACTAGAGTGTCCGTCATCAATAGTAACGGCCAAGTTCAAGGAGAGGTTTGAAATATACGGAAATGGATGGCCTTGGTCTACAGCCAACGGGGTTAGGATCGGATAGATCTTCTCATCAAATACCCTCAAAACTTCTAATTTTTGTGAGTCATCAAGATCACTAAACTTGGAAATTACTATTGATGTACTTGATAGGCTGGGTATTATCGAATTAAGGAATATCTCATCTTGGCGGACTAACAGTCCATCGACCTTCTCTTTGATCCAAGTCAGCTGTTCTCTTGCCGTGGCCCCATCTGGGGAGCGCTTGGCAAGTCCGGCAGCCACTTGGTCCTTTAGGCCAGCAACTCGAACCTGGAAGAACTCATCCAAGCCTTGGCCAAAAATTGCCATAAACTTAATCCGTTCAAACAGAGGAAGGGTTTCCTGGCAAGCGAGATCTAAGAGTCGGTTGGCAAAGTCCAGCCACGAGATCTCTCTATTTAGGTATTTGCTGGCATTTTCTACCTGATCAGTCCTGGTATGTCCAAATCGCGGGTCCAAAACAGTCATTTCTATTAGCCAAATTACCAGAAACTTAGGACAATTGGTCCACAAAGCCAATTTTGGACCTCCATACCAGGTAGATTTGAGGCACGGTGAGTTCATCCCTTCGGTTTCTGGCAGGTCATAATTCGGAGCTAGGGCAAGATCAACCGGTGCTCAATTGGTCTAATCAAAAAAGACGGACTGAATTGGGTCTGTTGATCCTGGCCGATCTTTGTATCGTATTTGCATATGTCCTGGCATCTCTTGGACATGGTGACTCAATTCCTGCAAATATTACCCCGTTTTTGGTGGCAATCTTCGGACTAACCTTGCTTTGTCATAGTGCAAACCGAAGGTTTGCACCGAACTGCAACCCTATATTGCTTCCTGTCGTAGCCCTACTAAATGGGCTTGGTTATGTAATGATCGCCCGCCTTGACTTGCATCTTGCTGGTCTTCAAGCCACTTGGTCCGCATTAGGTGTCGTTGGTTATATTTCAGTTCTTATTTTTGTAAGAAACAGCGTCGATCTGGATCGATATAGGTATCTTCTGGCCTTGGCCGGAGGGCTTCTAATGATTACACCCCTTTTCCCCCACTTCGGTCAAAATATAAATGGAGCTCGACTATGGGTAAGGATCGGACCAATCACCTTTCAACCGGTTGAATTCGGAAAAATTGCGTTAGCGATTTTTTTTGCATCTTACTTGGTCGAAAAGCAGGAAATCATGAGAATGCCTACGGCTCGAGTTGGCAATCGCCTAGTTACTGACCCTAGGCCATTCGGACCGGTACTTATAACTTGGGTTGCATCGCTCGTGATCATGGCTGCTGAACGTGACATTGGCTTTTCAGCATTAGTGTTTTCTATGTTTGTTGCAATGCTCTGGATGGCTACAGGCAGGAATTTATTTTTAGTAGTATTTGCTGTTCTGCTAGTACTTGGTGCCCTAGCTGCTTCGCATCTTTTCCCCCAGGTAAATGAACGTATATCCTCGTGGTTGAACCCATGGTCCCATGCCTCAACTAGCGGATATCAGCCGATTCAAGCTCTATACGCGATGGGAAGTGGAGGTATCGCCGGGAAGGGGTTGGGGCTTGGTCATCCTGGCTATGTTCCGGTAGTGATTAGTGATTACATCTTTTCGGCGTTTGGCGAAGAGCTAGGACTACTTGGAACAACAACAATTGTGGTGGCATTTATGACTATCATGGGGGTTGGAATATCAATAGCCCTTAGAGCGAAAAGTGAATTTGCTAAGCTACTCGCTGCTGGGTTGACATTTACAATCTCACTTGAAGCCTTCTTTATAATTGCCGGAGTAATACGTGTCCTTCCTTTTACTGGATTAGCTCTTCCGTTTGTTGCGTATGGAGGTTCATCATTGATTGCCAACTACATCCTGATTGCTTTACTTGCCCGCATTTCTCACGAGGCCAACTCGTAAGCAACACCTCCCCGTCAAGGCCCAAAGAAATAGACAGCGCCATCGGAACATAACAAATATGATCTACATCCCCCCCCGGCCCGATGTAATGTCGCCGGTCGGGACTGAGGCACCGCTGAAGTTAGGTGATCAGGGGAAGCGGCAAAACACAGTGGGCCAGAGGACTTTTACACCATATCCGGGACAGGCTCACCATGCCCCCAGCTCCAGATGGAGGCGGTTCACTCTGAACGATTACTGGATGGCGAAACCGGAAAAATGTCGTCACCGACAAGAATAGGAACGGTCAAGTTTTGACGAAGGGCCATTGCGAACGCGTCACTCGGACGGCAATCGATTATTAAATTCCCGTCTCTGGTCATGAACTCCATCTCACTGTAAAACACCCCATGTTCTTGACGGGTGATTCTAACTACCTCTAAGGTCACATTGAGCTTGGTCAGCATTTCGCACCATATATCATGGGAAAGGGGACGAACACTCGGTATCCGTTTCCAGGCTCTAGAAATTGAAATTGCCTCGGGATAAGCCACCTCTATGCGAAGTTCTCTCCAAGGTGATGCGACCTCCCGAAGAGCTACCTGGGGATGGGGCGAGGGAAGGTCAACATGAATTCCTAGAAAAGTAACTACTTTCAAATCAGCCAATCTGGTTACCCCGTACAAGCGGCCGGTTTGAGGCCGACTTACTCGAATCTCGAGATTGGCGACTTATATTTAGACAGATTCCGATGGTAACTAAAAAAGCTATGTCGGCCGACCCACCATAGCTCAATAAAGGAAGTGGAATGCCAGTGATTGGCATAATTCCTATTGTCATTCCTGCATTTTGAAATACCGAAAAAGCAAACAGTGCAAATGCCCCAGCCGCAAACAACGCTCCAAAGCGAGAAATCGATCTGCGTGCAATTGTCAGGAGTCGTAAGGCCATAACCCAGTACAGTGCAATCACGGAAGCCGCTCCGACAAAGCCAAGTTGGCCACCGACCGCTGTAAAGATAAAATCGGTCTGTTGCTCGGGCACATATTGAAGATTAGTCTGCTGGTCGCGAAATAAGCCTTTCCCAAATAGACCACCGGACCCGATATCAATCTTAGATTGAGTTAAATTATAGTTAGTCGAGTTCATAGCTGAGTGCGGATGCAAAAAAGAAGTCAGGCGGCTCATCTGATAAGAGTGCAAAAGGCCAAGCTTCACGACCATCACAATTCCAATCCCAGAGATCAAAAACAACAACACCAAATGACGCACCTTCGTTCCTGCGACTACTAGTAGGGTGGCTACAGTAATACCAACCACAATTGCACTACCTAAATCTGGCTGTTTAGCTACTATTATCATCACTAGGCCTGAGATTCCAACTACTTTCGTTATCTCCAACCAGGTTATCTGTCTTTCCCGATCGGCCAAAATTGCGGCAACTGCAATTGCAACAACAATCCCCGCAAATGCCGACGGTTGAAATTGAAGTGGTCCAAGTTGAATCCACCGTTGTGAACCAAGCTTTTGTTGACCAACATGTGGCACCATCACTACGATTAGCGAAAAGAGTAGTGCGCCGAGAATTAGGCGCCACATTTTCTCAAGTCTTCTAAAGTCAAAATAGGCAAATATAATCATTAAAATTATTCCGACTCCAAGAAATTCAATGTCCCTTTTAGCCCAATAGTACTGACTTAGTCGATAAGAAATAAGTGAACTCCTGGTGGCCGAATAAACCATTGTTACCCCCAGAACGCTCATTACAAGCACGGACAAGATCAGAATTACATCATGTCGGCCGATATGCTTGAGCAGACGCGACGTTATTCCAGTTGGGGGCGACTGGAAAAATATCCTGCGCTCGGTAAGTACTTGTTTTGAATCGCCTCGAACCGTGCTCATGAGTTAACGATCAGTATACCCAAGCACTGTCTGCCCGTGGAACTTCGTGTGTTACCCGCCTGAGCCGCCAGATCCACCTGAGCTTGAGTTGATCAGTGTATCAATCTTGAACATTGGAATATACAGGGAAATTACCATGGCGCCAACACTTACTCCCATTATCATAATCAAGATTGGTTCCATAATAGAGGTAAGAGATGCAACCATGGCTTCAACTTCCTGGTTGAAAAATTCTGCAATTTTGCTAAGCATCGTGTCCACCGAACCAGTCTCTTCTCCAACTCCAACCATGTGATACACCATTGGAGGGTACAGGTCATACTTGGAAAGTCTCCCGACGATCGGCTCCCCACCCTTCACTCCAACCTGGGCATCACTCAAGGTATCAGCGTAATGGACATTTCCAATTGTGTCCTTGGTAATCTCCAGGGATTCCAGAATCGGAACTCCCGAACTAAGTAAAGTCGATAGGTTCTCAGCAAAGCGAGTTAGCGCAATTTTCTTGACTAATGGTCCAAATACTGGTGCCTTAAGCTTTATCCCATCCCAGGTTCTACGCCCTTTTACCGTCTTCGTAAACCATCTTCTAACCAGATAGATAATCAGTCCGATGACAGCGGCAACAGGAATAAACCACTGTACCAAAATGTTCGATATATCAATCAAGATCTGGGTAGGCAATGGAAGCTTGCCACCAAGACTCTTATACATTTTTTGAAACTGAGGAACAATAAAGATCAACATTGCTACCAAAATTATAATGATAAAAAACATTACAATTACCGGGTAAGTCATAGCCGACTTAATTTCACGTCGCAATGCAACACGTTTTTCAAGAGAGGTGGCAAGGTTCAGCAGAACTAGGTCGAGATTACCAGCCGTCTCACCAGCCCTAACCATTGCTGTATAGAGCCGGTCAAAGGCCTTAGGATGTTTAGATAGAGAGGCTGCGAGCGCTACACCACCTTCCACGTCTTGGCGAACTTCAGCAATAATTTTTTTCAAACCTGGGCTCTCGGTCTGTACGGTTAGAATATTTAGCGCCCGTATCAAGGTGAGGCCTGAGTTGATCATAGTGGCAAATTGGCGAGAAAAGATAGCAACGTCTTCCAGCTTGACCCTGTTTGCCAAGAAAGGGATGCTTATCTCTTTCTTGAGTCCTTTTGGTTCATCCTTTTTGGTGATAGCAAGTGGAGTGTAACCAAGCTGTCTCAGCCGATTGGCGACTAATACCGACGAATCACCTTCTATAGAACCTTCAACAGTCTTTCCAGCTTTGTCGCGGGCTTTGTATACAAACGTGTCAGCCATCTGAAGTCCTTGAACAACTCAACGTTCGAGATACACTAAAATTGGCCATCTAAGCGGCACCGGCAAGTCTCTTGAGATCATCTTCATTTGCGCATCGCTCGATTGCCATTGAGAGCGATATTTCGCTCTTGCGAACTAGGCTGGCCAGTGACATGTCCATAGTCTGCATCCCAAACTTCCCTCCAGCTTGCATGGCAGAGTAAATCTGATGGGTCTTCCCTTCTCTGATTAGGTTTCTAACGGCAGGTGTACACACGAGAACTTCCGATGCAACTGCTCGGCCAGGTCTTCCGGCAAGAGGCACAAGCTGCTGCGTTACAATTCCCTGTAAGGCACCCGCCAGCATCGTCCGGATTTGCTGTTGCTGGTGAGCTGGGAACACGTCAATTACGCGATCAACCGACTGAGGGGCGTCTTGAGTGTGCAGAGTCGCAAAAACAAGGTGTCCAGTTTCAGCAGCAGTTAGGGCCGTGGAAATAGTCTCTAGATCTCGCAACTCTCCGACCAAAATCACGTCTGGATCCTGCCTCAATGCGTGCTTGAGAGCTTCAGAAAATGAGTGTGTGTCCTCGCCTACTTCTCTCTGGTTTACTACTGCCGCCTTGTGTCGATGTAAAAACTCTATTGGGTCCTCAACGGTTATTATATGGCACTTCTTGTTGGTATTTATGATGTCAACGAGCGAGGCCAGGGTCGTGGATTTCCCCGAACCGGTAGGGCCGGTTACCAGGACAAGACCTCTCGGCAACTCAGCAAACTGAGAAACTGCCGGTGGCAATCCTAGGGCATCGAGAGGAACGATTTCATAGGGAATTGATCTCATAACTCCCCCAACAGAGTCCCTCTGGTAGAACACGTTTACACGAAAACGACCGCATGCAGGCACGGCATGTGCAGTATCAAGCTCTTTATCTGTTTCAAAGCGCTCGCGTTGACGCTGGGTCAGAATCGCAAAAATTAATCTCCGAGTCTCAGATCCAGATAATTTCGGGTACTCGGTCATGGGCATCATCTCCCCATGGAGCCTCATGGTGGGATGGATTCCCACAGTTAGATGGAGGTCTGAACCTCCGTTTTCTACGACCTTGGTCAGTAACTCATTGATGTGTAGATCTCCTTTGACAATCTGGAAGTCCAGATCACCCGTATTTCCTACACTTTCAGTTCCGTCAACACTTCCGGTGGGAGCAATAAGATCACCGTGCAATGCCCTCAGGATGCGTTCAAGGTCGTGTTTGTCGGCCATTACAGGCTTAATCGAAAACCCGGTAATCTTCTCTAGTTCCTCTAGAACGGCCGTGTCTGATGGGTCAAGTAATGCAACCCGTAGGTGGTCGTCAACAATATCTACTGGGACAGCCTTGAAGTGAAGAGACATGTCTGGTGGAATCAACCCATCAACTTTTGGGTTCAAATTGATCTCGTTGAAGTCTACAAATTCATAACCCGCTTTTTCGGCTATCGCGGCTGCTAGGTCCTTCTCGGAGACATAGCCATCGGAGGTAAGTAATTTTATTAGAGGAACACCTTCGGTCTCTTCACGAGAAAGTAACAGCTCGAGAGTATCTTTTGATAGAACCTTATGATCTACTAGTAACTCTCCCAATTGGCGAGAAGCGCTTTGCATCTATACCTCGTTCTCCTTTTGACAAAAAACACAGCGATCTTTCCGAAGGGCTTTACCCAAGAAAAATTCAATAACTGTCAACTGATTACTCTAAGTACTTCTTCTACCGTTGTAGTACCGAGGCGTACATGGTGCATTCCAGACTGAAGTAATGACTCCATCCCCTCTGCCACAGCTAGCTTGCGGATATCTTCCGTGTGGGCTCCTTCGACAATTAGCTGACCAATCCCCTCGCTAATAACCAAGACTTCATATATTGCCATTCTTCCCCTGAAGCCGGTCTTTGAGCAGATATTGCATCCAACGGGACGATACAAGGTTAACGGTTGATCCCAACCCTCTGGAAAGAGCCCCAAGCGATCGGCGAGTTTTGATTGGCCTGGTGATAGATAGAACGGTTCTTTGCATCTATCACAGAGTTGCCTGGATAACCGCTGAGCGACAACACAAGTGACCGCAGAAGATACCAGAAATGGCTCAACACCCATTTCGGTCAGTCTCAAGGTTGTAGAGGCAGCGTCATTGGTGTGTAGAGTCGACAAAACTAAGTGGCCGGTCAATGAGGCCTCAGTGGCCATTCGAGCGGTATCTTGGTCCCGAATCTCACCTACCAAGATAATATCCGGATCCCCTCTCATCATTGCCTTGAGGGCAAACGGGAAGGTCAACCCAGTCTTGTAATTGACCTGTATCTGATTGATGCCAGGAATTCGATATTCCACGGGATCTTCCGCAGTAAGTATGTTTTTAGTCTCTTCGTTCAACACGTTTAGAGTGGCATATAGGGTAGTTGTTTTCCCGGACCCGGTTGGCCCAGTTACCAGAATCGTCCCATGTGATCGCCGGTAGCAATCTTCATACCTCGACAACGCCTCAGGCATAAACCCTAGCTCTTCCAGACGGTACAGGGCTTTGGAGTGGTCGAGGATCCTCATGACGACCTTTTCGCCCCACGCCGTGGGGAAAGACACGCACCTCAAGTCGATAGTACGACCATTTACGTCGGCCGTCATGCGACCATCTTGAGGAAGTCGATGTTCGGCAATATCCATGTCTGCCATGATTTTTATTCGTGAAGTAATACCGCTTTGAATATTCTTTCTGAGATGCATCACCTCGTATAGAACTCCATCGATCCGATACCGAACTCTTACCTCATGCTCGGTTGGTTCAAAATGGATATCAGATGCCCGGTCGGTAACGGCCTGAGAAATCATCAAATTCATCAATTTTACAAGTGGTGCATCTTCAATGGCCTCACGGAGGTAACTGAGATCTTCGCCCTGGAAGGTTTCTGAGGCCTGCTCGGAAATATCTTGGACCATCTGGTCATGGCGGTAGTTGGATTCAATTGCGGTCTCAAGCGCCGTCGGCGTCGCCACCACAACTGAGATCTCGCAACCAGTTACCGCCCTGATATCATCAATGGCCACGATATCATTGGGATTAGACATGGCCACGACGAGACGATTGCCGTCCCAGGAGATAGGCATCGCACCACACTTCCTAGCAAGCGATGCGCCTATCATCGACACCGCAGAAGAGTCCGTGTGGAATTCTTCTAATTCCACAAACTCATACCCGGCCTGCTGAGCAAGCACCCTCACCAGGTCATTTTCTGAGATCATGTTCTCGTCTAGAAGAACGCGACTAAATACCTTGCCTGATGATCCCTGGATTGCAACTGCGTAGTTGACCTGCTCTTGAGTGAGAAGGCCATTTTGGATGAGGAGGGTTTTTAGTACATCCTCATTGCCCCGAATCATGACCATCCTAATTGCTACCTGACTTGCTGGCGACGAAAAAACTCACTCTAATCGTCCGATCTGCGTCGAATCCACAGTACACCTCGTTCCAAAAGTTGCGCTCCTCAACGTCTTTACAGTCAACAGTCTAACAGGAATTTTATACGTTCGAATAGATTCTCTGACCATTGAGCGCATTTCACGCGAGCTGTATTCCATCAATTTCGAGCCCGCCCACACGTAACAGGATTTCAAACTTTCTGCAATTACTGTTTAGCTTCTGCTTACAATCGTAAGCATCTCTACCCTTTGGAGCTGTCTAGGAACCACTTGAGGAGATCCCCGTGATCTTGTTCCTGGCTCCCTTCTGGGCGGTTTTCAGACGCTGTAATAATGTCGAAGTCTCTCTCCCCACCTGCTTCACTCCTACTCGTCACGTCCACTGCAGGCCGGAAAGTTTCACTGGGGGGTGGTCCGGGATAGGGTGGGCTTACTAGCTCATCAGCGACCTTGCTCTCGTCCATGGGCCCATCTCCAGTTGTCATATCGAGCAATTTGGGTGGCCCCGGTGGCGGTTGAGGTCCAATATAAGCGAATGCCCGAAGATACTCTGCTAACTGCAAAGAATTTTGCGACAATCTTCCCAATAATTCGTCAGATTCCAAATATACACAATCATCGATTGCCGGATTGCTCTCAGCCAGCTGCTCGATGTTTGGCGCATCTAGTTGGTCAACCACCTTTGGCTTGAGGTCAAACCACAAATCAAATTCCAGCAGTCCTTCAGAAAATAGATCATACAAAATTCCAGAAATCTCATCGCTAGCCAGTGAGAGCTGGTCGCACAGGTGGGCATATAGTTCTTCAATTGCGCTCCTTCCAAGGAGCTGAACTCTTTCCCTTGAGCTAAAACCCGGACTACGATCTATATCACTATTGTCGTATTTTCCCCTGGTGAAGCAGATGAACTCTAGAAGACAGTTCCAATGGCTTCCCATCATTCCTACGGATTGATCTTCTAACTCAACGTCCTTCAGCCTAATAAAGTATTGCCTATCCAATTGTTCCCGAGCGGCTTGAACACTACTCAGAACCCGATTGGCGATGTCAACGCCTTGACTAGGATCACCTTGAAGCTCTCCTGGAGTAAAGCTATAGTTACCCGACGGTGCCAACAACAACCGGTCGATACAAGCGTAGAAATCGGTCTCACCAGGACAATTCCAACCACAAACTTGACCATCATATAACCAAAGGGTTACTTTGAAGCCGTCGGGGCCATCTCGCCGAAGATCCGCTCTGTCATGAGAGGGCAAAAGAACAGCCTCTTCAAAGTAAAAGGATCCGATTTCTTTATTTTGGAGTATCCTACTAAGAGTTTCTCCAATTTCAATTCCAGAGATAGTCTCCGCCACTTTTAAAACGTAATCAATTCTTTGAAGCTAAGTCTTTAGATCCGTTTCCAAATTCAAACTGTCCTAATAGATTACCAATCAGGCTCTGAAGTTCTAGAGAGACGGCCGTCACTTGTTCCGCGGATCGTTGATTTCGGTCAGCTCCATCGCTGGTTTCCTGTGCCGACTTGGCAACTCCGGTTATGTTGTCTACAATCGCCGCCGTTGATCCGGCAGCTTCCGAAACGCTCCTGCCTACCTCTGAGACGGCGGCCGCCTGTTCCTCGACTGAGGATGCAATAGATCCCTGAATGTCGTTAATCTCATCGACGATCTGACGGATCTGGCTTACCGACTCAGTGGCACCTTGGGTATTGGCCTGGATTGCCTCAATCCGGTGTGAAATATCTTCTGTGGCTTTAGTTGTCTTTGCTGCCAGGTCTTTGACCTCGTTAGCAACAACGGCAAATCCCTTGCCCATCTCACCGGCCCGGGCGGCCTCAATTGTGGCATTGAGAGCCAGCAAGTTAGTCTGTTCGGCAATTGAAGTAATCAAGGAAACAACGTTAGAGATCTCTACACTAGAAGTTTCCAGTCTTCCAATATTTTCTCCAGCAATAGTCGCTATCTCAGAAGCCCGTACTGCAACTTCAGAGGCTTTCGAGGCATTTGATGCGATTTCTTTAACGCTAGCAACCATTTCTTCTATTGCTGCTGCCACCACGGTAACGTTTGTATTTACTTGCTCACTTGCCGAAGATACGGCTGCCGCGCGCTCTGAAGTAGCGTCGGCAGTTGAAGACATCGAGGAGGACACTTCGGAAAGGTCCTTAGAAGACACTGAAACCGAGTTCATCTTCTGATTTATAACAGTAAGCGATTCTCTAATTTTAAACAGAGCCCCATTGAGGTGTTCAGCGACTGACCCAAATTCATCTTCGCAATCCACCTCGGCTTTTACTGTAACGTCTCCTTGAGCTACCTTCTTCATCGCACTTGTTAGATTCTTGGCTGAATCTTTAACCTGAATTGTAATTCCAGCCGCTAACCACAATGCCAAAATTGACATGACAATCGTGATTATAAGATCTCGCAACTGATTTGTATTCAGCGATGAACCAAGCTGTGTGAGAATCTGATTCAAAGCAGTAGATGCCTGATTTTCAAGGGTAGAAATATTTGACAACACTCCAGCAAGTGACCCTGAAGTCGTTACTGATAGCTGACCGACCGTGCCAGAGATCTGACTCGAGACCGTACTCGTGGCTGGCGAAGATTGGATACCGGCAAGTTCCTGTTGAACAACTGCTAGTTCATCTTTAGCTTGTGATGCGGCACTTGAACCAGCAGAACTACTGCCTGAACTAGTCGAGTCAAATAGTTGCCCGACATAATTGGTGTACCTCACAAGTGAGCCGGTCAGCATGTCGACAATGTCCGCCGTACTACTTGTTGGCTGTGCGTTCAGTTGTGAATTTTGAGCTATTTTGACAATAAATGCTTCTAGCGATTGTATCGCGCCAGTCCAGGCAGCGTTCACTGAAGCTACAGTGCCAGATGCAACTTGGACGTTTTGAATTGTATTCCTGACGGTCTGCCAGCTAGGGCTCAAACCGAGTTGGGTTCCAAATTGGGCATCCGCCGAGTCGACTGCTGAAAGCGCCGAGCCAAGGGAATTTCCAATTTGGCCAGAGTTCACGGCAACTTGACGGGCCTGAACCATCTCTCGATCAAGCCCAAGGACTGGATTTAGATATTCGAGTCCCTGCTGTTGCGTGGCGGCTTGCGAGCGCTGAGAGGATAGCTGACTCACATAGTCATTCTGTACCAACCCTAACGGCAAGAGAACAAGAACTAGGGCGATCGACACTTTGGCACCCATCTGGATCTTGCCAGCAAAAGCCGTTGCAGGACGGACAATCTGCCTAATTATTCTACCTAACATGAGACTTTGCCTCCTGGAAACATTCGCTAGTTTTTGGCTAAATTCCTTGAATAATTAAAACTCTACTTTTACTGGGAACTTTGTGCTGTGAAATACTAACATTTATAGCGTGACCGATAGACCTGTGATCGATGAATCCATGGACGAAATCGTCCAGGAGTTCCTCGCCGAGTCAGCTGAGGGGCTCGAACAGTTCGACAGAGACATTATAGAACTAGAGACCAACCCGTCTTCACATGACCACCTCAGTTCGGCATTTAGAATTTTCCATACGATAAAAGGGACAAGCGGATTTTTGGGATATCCCCTCCTCGAGGAGGTAACTCACGGTGCCGAAACCCTCTTATCGCTCTTGCGAGACCAGGAACTCGTGCTAGATAAAAATCGAACTAACGTACTTCTCGCTGCTGGCGACACGATTCGGGTGATCTTGGCTGCAATAGGTGACACCGGGCTGGAGCCAGACATGAACGTCGACGAGATCGTTGCCAGACTAAAGGAGGCACAGAGTTCCGGCACACCACAACCCTCTGTGAACCCACCTTCCCCCGCAACCCAGTCTTCTGAAAATGGGGTAGAAACCAATCGAGACGCTGTTGGCGATGATTCAGCCACGGGCTCTGGGTTATCCACAGACCAACAAGATACTTCTCAGAAAAGCTCACCCCCAGTTTCAACTATGCCCGAATCGCAGCTCGAGTCGGGCTCGGCGGGAGCAAGATCAATTACCGATAGAACGGTAAGGGTTGATGTAGAGCTCCTCGATACTTTGATGCGTCAAGTCGGGGAATTGGTATTAGCAAGAAATGAGGTTATCTCATCGGCCGATCACTTCGAAGATATTGCACTTTCTCAAACCGTATCTCGCCTGTCTCTAATTGTCAGCGAACTCCAAGAGGGCGTAATGAAAACTCGAATGCAGCCTTTGGCCCATATGTGGTCTTCGCTGCCTCGGCTAGTCAGAGATCTCTGCGCACAGTTCAATAAGAAGGTAAACCTCGAAATGGATGGGGGAGAAACTGAATTAGACCGAACCGTGCTAGAGGCCATAAGAGGCCCATTTACCCATCTAATTCGCAACTCTCTAGATCATGGAATTGAAGACCCGGATGTTCGAGTAGCCAAGGGGAAGCAGCCAACCGGGCAACTAACTGTTCGAGCCTTTCACGAGGGCGGTCAAGTAGTTCTTGAAACTATTGACGACGGTGGTGGTATCAATTTAGAGAAGGTTGCGTCCAAGGCCATTTCGACTGGCCTACTCTCACAAGAGCAGATTGATCGGATGTCTCAACGCGAGATTATCGAGCTAATCTTCTCCCCTGGATTTTCAACTGCGGAGAAGGTAACCAGTGTGTCCGGGCGGGGAGTCGGAATGGACGTGGTTCGTTCTAATATTGAGTCAATTGGCGGTACGGTTGACGTATACAGCGAATTCGATCGAGGAACTACTTTCCGAATCCGAATACCACTCACGTTGGCTATTATTCCGGCACTTTTAATTAGCTCCCGTCAACAGAGATTCGCAATTCCCCAACCAAATCTAGTTGAGATGCTTCATATCGGCACCCAGGCATCACCAACTGAGATTGAACAAATTGGCGAGGCCTCTGTATTTCGTCTGCGCGGTGACCTGTTACCTCTTGTTAGGCTTGACAAGTTGTTGGGTTTCCCCGACGACGGGCGTCCTAGTGATGGACCGGCAACCGTGGCTGTACTCCAAGATGATGAACTAAAATTTGGTCTTATTTTTGATGAGGTCTTTGAGACCCAAGAGATAGTAGTAAAGCCTTTAGGCTCACTCGTAAAACAGATCGACGCATTTGCCGGGGCAACTATACTGGGGGACGGATCAGTGGCCTTGATCTTAGATGTCGCAGGCCTTGCATCCTTAGGAGGAATCAAGGACGCGGCTATCAGGATCTCTTTCGAGGGTAAGTCTTCCCATGAAGACAAGATCGACGAGGGATCAAAGTCTGCGTTCGTAATATTGAGAGTTGGGGAAAACCGAACGGTTGCAATTCCCGTGGATCAAATAGCCAGACTTGAGGAAATTGAAGCCAATGATGTAGAGAAGTCAGGCGAAATTGATGTTGTCCAATATCGTGGCTCCCTCATGAGGCTCGTACGCCTCCATGAGGTACTAGGTATTTTAGGACACACAGTTGTTCCCGGTGAACCCCTAAAGGTAGTAGTACATGAGTCTGATCACGGTCCTATCGGCTTCGTCGTGGCAGACATGGTTGACGTTCTTGAAGACACTGTAGACTTGATGGATGTTGACTCGGGATACGGGCTGGCGGGAGCAGTGGTCCTCCATGGACGAGTAACCGATGTCTTAGACCTCGAGGCTGCAATACTTTGGATGCAAAGAGAAGGCTTTTTTGCTGATGCCAGATAGTACCTGGAAGTTTGGGATTATCTAGATGACGGCGTCCGGAAATGGAAATGCAGTACCTGCAAATTTTGAAATGCCTCAATCTCAGCTTTTGACCACCGATAAAGGCATATCTTCCAACGGAATCGGTGACCAATCTGCCAAAATTCAATACTGTACTTTTGAAGTCGTTGATTTGCTGGTAGGAATCGAGGTTAAACTCGTACAAGAAGTTCTGAGACATCAGCAGATGACCTTTGTGCCCCTTGCTCCCGGCGGAGTAAAGGGCCTTATCAATCTTCGAGGTCAGATTGTCACGGCACTCGATCTGCGTACTCGGCTTGGGCTGGAACGGCGCCCAGAGGGAGCTTTTGCTATGAACGCAGTGATTCGTCACAAAGACGAGGTAATTAGCCTGCTGGTAGACAGAACTAGAGACGTAGTAGAACCTACCGTTGAGGAATTTGAACCAGTGCCCCAAACCGTTTCACCCCAGATCCGTCGACTTTGCACGGGTACCTATAAATTGGCCGGGAGATTACTACTTATCCTCGATACCACTAAGGTGGTAAACGTAAATGACAACTAGTACGAACTCAGAAGTTGAATCCAACAGTGAAGATATTCGCGTTATGGTGGTCGACGACTCAGCCGTTACCCGGTGGTTGGTCCAATCTATAGTTGACGGTCAAGACGGCATGAGGGTTGCTGGTTCGGCTCACAACGGGATTCAGGCCATTGAACGCATCGACAATATCAAGCCCGATATTGTTCTATTGGACGTAGAGATGCCAGAGATGGATGGAATAGAAACCCTCAAGGCAATTCGAAAAAAATACCAAGATCTTCCTGTGGTAATGTTCTCTACCCTTACGGAAAAGAGTGCCTCAGTTACCCTTGAAGCATTAGCTCTAGGGGCCACTGATTACGTTACTAAACCGCACAAAGAAGGGGGCAGGGAGGCAGCTACAGAGGCTGTAACTTCACGGCTTGTACCGTTGATAAGAACTTTAGCCCGCCCAAGCCACCTCAAGGTCAACTATGCCCCACGGCCTCAGGTCCAACCAGTTCGAGCATCTAGTCCTTCAACTTCAGGGCCGACTACGCGAACCCTAAAGATCAACAGAATAGACGCCGTAGTAATTGGGTCATCAACCGGAGGACCAAACGCGTTGGCTGAGGTGATCCCCCTTTTCCCACAGGATCTTTCCGTTCCTGTCCTGGTCGTTCAACATATGCCCCCGGTATTTACCCAGATGCTGGCCGACCGGCTCGATACCAAGTCCCACTTGCGCGTTGTCGAGGTGAGTTCTGGAATGAGGGTAAAGTCTGGAAGCGTGTATATTGCCGCCGGAGGTATTCACATGGGGGTCAAAAGAATCGGAGCTGAGATATTTGCCACCGCTCTTGATGATCCTCCAGAACATTCCGTAAAACCAGCCGTAGATGTCTTGTTGCGTAGTGCCATCTCGGTATGGGGTGGAGCAGTCCTATCGGTTATCTTGACCGGGATGGGCGAGGATGGTCTTGCAGGCTCGACTAAACTTGTTGAAACAGGCGGGACGGTTGTTGTTCAAGATAGCGCAAGTTCCCTAGTCTGGGGCATGCCTGGAGCTGTCGCCAAAGCCGGTTTAGCCAGTGAAATTCTTCCTCTTGGGGAGATTGCAGGAGCCATTACCCGACTTGTTCAGGCAGGTTCTAGGAAATCTCTAAGGGCTTAATGGGTCCCACCACCGCAACCTGCTTTCCATTTTTGCGCGACCTAGTTTTCAAGAGATCTGGAATCGTGTTAGCCCAGGACCAAGAGTACTTGGTTGAAGCACGACTTGGGGTTCTTGCTCGTGAGTTAGGATTTCCATCGGGAAATGATCTGATTGGCCATGCCATGGAATCCTCCGATGAATCACTCCAGACTCGCCTCGTTGAGTGCATGGCCACCGGGGAGACTTCCTGGTACCGAGATGTTCACCCATTTGACCTCATGAAAGATCTAGTCTTTCCGGAGCTTATCTCCCGCAAATCTCTTGATCGACAGCTCGCAATCTGGAGTGCCGCTAGTTCAACAGGCCAGGAGCTGTACTCGGTTGCCATGCTGTTGGATTACTTTTTCCCGGAGACAAGTGACTGGGACCTCAAATTGATTGGCACAGATTTAAGTGAAAAAGCAATTTCTCGAGCCAAAGAGGGTGTCTTCACGGCACTTGAAATGAATCGGGGATTGCCTGCAATGTTGCTGGCCGAGTACTTTCACCGCCAAGGAGCAAAGTTTCAGATCTCAGACGCCTTGCGTAAACGGACTAAATTTTCAACCCTCAATTTGGTCCACGACTGGCTCCCATCGGGTAAGTACGATCTGATCCTTCTTAGGAACGTATTGATCTACTTCGACGTTCCAACCAAAAGGCAAGTTCTAAGCTCAATTTGGGGAAAACTAAACGATGGAGGATACCTATTGCTTGGATCAACTGAAACCACCTTAGGTCTTGCAGAAGATATTTTGCCGGTCCAAAGCAGTGGCACCACCTACTACCAAAAAAGGGGAAGTCAGTGATTGCACTAGTGGTCGACGACTCACGATCCATGCGATCGATTTTGGCGCGCATACTTACGCAGTTGGGGGCTCAGGTGAGTCAGGCAGGAGATGGTAAAAGCGCTCTTGCACTCTTGGAAGTTGGACCACTCCCAGATATCGCCCTAGTAGACTGGCATATGCCTATCATGGACGGATTACAGTTTGTGTCCGCAGTTCGACGGCGGCCAGAATGGCGTCCAATGGCGATCATGATGGTTAGCACGGAAAGTGATCAACACCATATTGTTCAAGCTTTGGCAGCAGGTGCCAATGAGTATATTATGAAACCATTTACCAAAGATGCCGTCCAGGAAAAACTCGAATTGCTTGGAATCGCCGTAATGAATATTCAAACAAAAGGTAACCAAGGAGAAAGCTAGTGACCGAAGTTCTTATCCCATCGGACGCCACAATTGTTGAGATTGCTCAAGAGGTTTGGTCGTCGATTCTTGAAGATGCCGGTGAACTTACGAGTGTATTCGGATTCGACGAGAAGCACGAGACGGCAGTTCTGGCCTTTATCGAGATAACCGGAAATTGGCATGGTTCCGTTCGAATTTCATGCTCAGTTCAGGCAGCCAAACATATAGCGGCCGGAATGTTTGGTAAATCTGAAATTGATGTCGAAGATGATGAGTTATCAGATGCCGTAGGCGAATTTACAAACATCATTGGGGGAAATATTAAAGCCCTCTTTCCGTCGCCCTGCAACCTATCCTTACCGGGAGTAGCCGGGATCGGATCATTTGCAGATAACCTTCCACCGGGCCTAGAGGACAAGATTAGCGAAGTTCAAGTGGTCGAGGTCCATCTAGAATGGGAAGGCGAACCACTTTCGATCGGTTTGTGGGAAAATAAATAATAATGACCCCAACTTGGTTTAGAATTATATGGCAAAAGTTAGCCAGGACGCATCCAGGAGCATGACGTGAAAGTACTTGTTGTAGACGATTCCAAGGCGATGAGGATGATCGTAACACGATCACTTAGACAAATTGGACTACCAGATTTGGTCTTAGAGGAGGCCGGAACCGGAATGGAGGCCATAAAGGTGGTCTCCGACTTTTCTCCAGACCTTATACTAGCTGACTGGAACATGCCAGGCATGACTGGTTATGAACTTCTACTTGAGCTCAAATCTCAGGGCTACGTTGGCAAGTACGGATTTATTACCACCGAGGCAAGTGATGAGATGAAGTCAATGGCAACTCAGGCCGGCGCGAACTGCTTTGTAACCAAGCCATTTACGCCGGAAATTTTGACCGAAGCCCTTCAAGGCATTCTATAATCATGAACTTTGATAGTGCCGTGTTAGCAAATCTTGCCAATGAAAAGGCTGTTGCTGAGATGTTTCAGACACTATTGGGCGTACAGATTGAGGTTCACGAGCAAGCCGATAGTTCAAAAACGTCCGCGTACTCACTCTCAATACATACAGACGCAGACGGCCACCCAGTGGGAGCTGTTGCAGCTGACCTGAATTTTACCGCTGTCATGGCTGTTGCACTAGCTGGACAAAGCCCAAGAGAGAGCGAGGACGCTATCTATAAGGGTGCGCTAGATTTGGACCTCTGGGACAACTACAAAGAAGTTGCCAACGTCATGAACGTGTTGTTCGCAGGTAAGTCTTATCCACGTGTTCTTTTGCACAGCGTGCAACGCATTGACCTTCCAATATGGAGTCGAATGCAGCATGCTGAGCTTCCAATGGTTACCTACTCCATTGAGGTGGAAGGATTTCCTGAGACCCGGGCAACCTTATCTCTCCTAGACGTTCCCGGAGAACGGGAACTTATTGATCTCCTCATGGAGATCGGCGCAGAATCCGCAGCGCGAGACCTACAATTTGTGGACGGCAAACTTATCCGGTTATACGACTTCCATAAACCAAAAGGAGTGGAACGGTCTCAGCTAAATGCATTGCGTTCTAACTTGAATATCTTCACCAAGGGTGCTGCGGCGACCATGACCGAGATTCTACAAGCTCCTGTTCATATAAAATTGGTACAGCTTCACCATCAAGGTTGGGATGATTACTCGACTAATATTGACGCAAATGCTTTTATAACGACTTTTCGCTTAGACCCGTTGGCGAGTCAGTTTGTTATTACCTTTTCTCCTGGGCTCTCGTCAAAATGTCTTGATAGCCGACTAAGTGGATCGGAGCTACCAACCTCCAAGAAGAGGACGATGACCGATCTCGATGTCGCGTTGATGGCACCGGTTGTCACGGCCGTGATCCAAGAACTTGCCGACTCGATTTCTCAGCATTACCCAGTCCGTCCTCATGTAGTGCGACACGTGACGGAAAAGTTTATGATGGAGGGGGTAACAATTTCACTTACCTGGATCGTGGCTTGGATGACTGTGACAGTTGCCGGTAGTACGTTTGACGCCTCTATTTGCTTTCCAGTTGTTCCTCTTCAGCCGGTTCTATTTGCAATGGCAGAAGACGCCGCACATGGAATCCACGCTTCAGGAAATGAACCAACAATTGCTGACACCGTTCCAAATCTTCCCGTGGAACTATCGGTTCACTTCCCATCGATAGTGCGCGTTATTGACGACGTGGCAGAATTTTCGGAAGGGACACTTATTCACCTTGGCTCCCAAATCGGCTCTAAATTGCTCATGACAGCAAAGAACCGTCCATTAGCAACCGTAAAGGCAGTGAGAATGGGACGTAGGCTGGGTGCTCAAATAATTGAACTTATTGAAGACCCTGAGGATTTTATAGAAAAACTCTACTAACAGCTACAGGGGAGGACAACTAGGTTGGCCCCTAGACACTGTTCCGGGAACGTTATATCTATACACCTTGGAATTGTCGCAGGCCACAAAAGCACCTGGTAATCCGTCAAGAGGGCTGACTTGCTTCGGATTCCATTTCAGTAGCTGAAAACTTGACACAGGTTGCGTGGCATTATTTACAAAACTCCATTGCCCAAACATCCCACTTGCTGGTCCTCCCGGTAAAAGATGTAGGTGACTCTCAAAACTATTAGCGGTCAAGTCTGGTCCGGCACTTTGTATTGCCGAAAATAACATAAGCATTGTTGAATAAGCGATACCTAGAGAAAACGGTGGGAGCGGATCGCAAGTGTTTTTGTCAGGGCACCCCATTTTGAATACCTTGTAGGCCTCCTGGGTAAATGAGTTAGAATCCGCATCTCCAATCGCAAGGGCATTTTTCATTTCTTCCTGATTTGGCAGTCTTCCAAGAGGATCAGCGTTCATATACCCGTTTCCAAAAATCGGAAGCATAACCCACTCGGGAAAGTAACCTTGCTGGGCCGCTGCGTTCATGAATAAGGTTGGCGAGACTGGATCAACGGCCATGACAACAGTTGTTATCCCTGATGCTTTGAGTCTCGCAATAATTGACGAGGTCTGAGAAAAAAACGTTGCCAAATCAAACGTATAGCTATACTTACTAATTGGGCTTCCCTTGTCTTTTCTAATAGACGACATCAAGGTTTGTTCGCAAGGGGACTCATAAGGCGTCGACTGATAGATATAGGCAATAGATCTTTTTTTACCTAGCAAGTTTGGGTCTTGAGTAAATATATCCGTATTGCCCTCTAGCTTTTTGGCAATTATAGCTGCAGCTCCTCGATTCCTTCGGTCACAGTTGAGCCCGGTTGCATACGCGTAGGGTGAACTCTTGCTAAACCATTGAGAACTCGGCGGCCAAAGGGTAAATGAAATAATACCGTGTGAGGCTAGATTATTGATAAACACTGGACTCGAATCAGCAAGAGAGTCGTCAGCAAAGGTATTCATCTGTTGTTCGCGCAGGGCGTCCTCTTGGGCTGCTTGCTGACCAGCCCCGGTCAGTTCGTCTATAAAATTTCCGGCCCCTTGAAATGTCTGAAGCTTTACCTGTCTCCCATAAAGTTCAAAGTCTTTATTGAACACTTTTATATAGGAGTTAAGTGTTGTTACGGCCTCTGCGTTGGTCCCAATAACCGACTTAGGGAGGAATGAGTAAATGGTATTGAGGACGAATGACGATGCCAAACGATACGTAATATTAATCGACTTAGAAGTCACGCCCGGAGCGCTAACTCCTCCGTTATTCCCCCGGTAAACAGGCACACAAATAGGGCTGTACTGACTCCAGGTAACCTGTCGGACACCGGCTTTACATCGGATTCCCGAGACTGTTATACCCGTGCTTCCTGGAGGTGCGGCTGGCGTAAACTTCACTGCCCGTGCGACTCCGATCGAACCCGACGACAAACTCGCTCCAGGACGTTGTTCGGGCTCCAAGTATAACACGAGCGAGATTACTATTAATGCAATTGACGGTATAGCAAACCTGGTCAAGCGACTGTTTCCCACTCTAGAAGTTTACCCCAAGAACAACTAATCGTTGATCAATTTAGACCTAAATACCAGTTACTTGGTAGCTTATATAGCACATGGCAAATAGACTAGATATTGAACTCACGAGCCAAAAATCGCCCGAGAAGTGGACTTGGAAGGTAGTTGGTGCTCGGCAACCAAAAGGTGAGGTTGACGCAACAATTATCCCGGCCAACTCAAAAGTAGGAGATTGTCTCAAGGTCGAAACTGAGGTCTACATGGATGGTATCTCAATCACCGCCGTTGTCCCAGCTAAGGTGGACAAGACGTCTAAAGGAACTATCGAGCTTTCCCTTGGCTTGGCACATATCGAAAGCGATGCTCCTCTTGTGACCACTACTCTCGCCAAAGATCGTGCAAATTCCTCCGGACCGCAGTCAGGTAATAAGAATGTAAGAGATCGCTCCAAAGGAAAGTCAAGATCAGATTCAAGACGCCGTCAAGACACAAAAGAGTCATCACCGCATCGTTCTGTGACCGGGAAAGGACCAATTGGCAACTCAGGTGGTGGTCGGACTCGACCCGCCCACAAGAGTCACACTAGCTCGTCTCGGAATACGAGTGATACCCACAAAAAAGCCCTTTTAGATAGTCTATCTCCTGAGCACCGAGCAATAGCTGAAAAATTGATCCTAGGGGGCTTACCGGCTGTTAGAGCTGCCATTGAGGCACAAAATAAGACCTCAGGACAGAGCGGACTACCGAGCGTCCCCTTTGAACCAATCTTGAAGATGGCCGAAGAACTTCTGCCTAGTCTCAAGGTGGCTCAATGGTGCGACCGAGCGGCTGACGCGCTGGACTCCTTGGAGCGTCTTTCTGCCCGAGAACTACGAAACTTGGTTAGCTCTAGTGAAGAGGCACAGCGTGACCAGGTGGGCGCCACTCTTGTTGGAAAGCTTCGCGAGGAACTCGAGAGAAAGGTCCAGGTTGCCCGAAGGGAGTGGGAGGCAAAGATCTCACAACTCTTAGCTGAAGGTCAGATTGTGCGATCTCTCAAACTTTCCGCCACTCCCCCGGATGCCTCTGCAAGGGTTTCCTCAGATCTCGCCCTGGCTCTAGCAAATGAGACCTCAAAAGCAATGAACTCTCAGGTTCCCCCTCAAAGGTGGGTACTGTTACTTGAAGCAGCAGCATCCTCTCCGGTTCGAGTAAATATTCGACCTGAAGGACTTCCAGATTCGTGTCCGTCAGAGTTGCTCGACTCGGCAAGAAGGCTTTCAGGACGCATACCCGCAGTTGCAAAACTCCTTGGAATTTCTCTTCCACCTCCCCCTGCCGTGACGGCAAAACCGGCAGAACGTGTTGGAAATAGAACCTAATAACCTACTCCAGGAAGGAAACTAATTTATGACAGAATCTAACAACTCAATAGTTACCCTTGAAAAGCACGGGCACCTCGCAGTTGTAACAATAAATCGCCCTGAGGCCAGGAATGCAATAAACGGCGACGTGGCTCAGAATTTAGAGCTGGCCATAGACAACATTGAATCTGATGATGAGATTTGGGTTGGCATTTTGACCGGTAAAGGAACGGTGTTTTGTGCTGGGGCCGATCTAAAAGCAATATCGAGTGGACAAGTCGCACAGATTACTACCCCAAAAGGGGGTTTTGCCGGATTTGTCAAGAGAGATCGCTCTAAGCCCTTTATCGCCGCCGTGGACGGTCCGGCCTTGGCCGGGGGTTGTGAAATTGTTCTTGCCTGCGACCTAGTTGTAGCATCAAAGGCTGCCAAATTCGGCATCCCGGAGGTAAAGCGCGCCCTGGTAGCTGCTGCGGGGGGCCTTTTTAGGCTGCCCCAGGTACTGCCGCGCAATATTGCCATGGAGCTAGCACTTACGGGCGAACCAATCTCGGTTGAACGAGCATTTCATTTTGGCCTGGTAAACGCCATTTCGGAGGCCGGAGATGCTCTCAAGGTGGCTACTGAGTTGGCTGAAAGGATATGTGTGAATGCACCACTGGCTGTTCGCGAGAGTAGAAAGATCGTGCTCGAGACCTTTGCCCACAACGCTGAAGATCTTTGGAAGCTAAGCGCAGTGGGAATGGCCAACATGGTATCCACTGAGGACTTCATGGAGGGCCCCATGGCATTTATAGAAAAGCGTGAACCGGTCTGGAAAGGTCGGTAGAAAACAATTTTTCAGCTAGCTTAGCTGATTATGTTGACAATTCCGTGGTCATAGAGGAATTCGACAAGTCCGTCCACGACGTCGTAGTCTCCCAGCTCGAATACTCCAACCCATCTAACCTCTTGTGCATCATCTCCGGGGCGCGCAATGTCGAACTCGTCTTCAAGCTCGGCGGTAAAATCATGAATGACCATGTGAACGTCCTCGTTGATAATCTGCGAAATTCCGAGGAAACTCCCGCAAATTACCCCTAGTCCAGTCTCTTCGGCAAGCTCGCGAATGACAGCCTCTTCAAGGGTCTCTCCAAATTCAACTCGCCCGCCTGGAATTGACCACTTCCCTTGGGCCGGACCTCGCCCTCTTCGTATCATGAGGATCTGGTCGTCACGCACGACTACCGCCCCAACACAAACTTGAGGATGGGCCATTTCCAAATTAGATCGACGTATTCATCACTAACAGCCGGGCCCGAAATCCTACTTCCTCAAAAAATCCCTTTGAGTACTGGTCACCAGGAAGAGCATTTGCATCCATTGCGGTACACCCCTGAGTGCTGAAGTACCGCTTCATCTCATCAAAAAGTGCGTCACCGACTCGGTGTCTTCGATGATCAGATAGCACGTACAAGAAGTCAACAATCCCCAGGAGTGGACCAAAATCACAGTGCTGATCAACCCGACCCCAGGAAAACCCAATTGCATCACCATCTAGATAGGCAACCCAGAACGTAGGCACGGGCGAAGCAATCGCCTCGGTTACTACTTTCCACCTACCTGCATGCACCAACAGATTGATTCCCGCGAGTCCAGACAGGTCGTTTATTAGCTGCTTTCCTCCGCGATGATCTTCCATTTCGTCAATTGCCGTTGCAAAAAGATTTACAACAGCTTTTATGTCATCGGCCTGGGCCCTACGAACCTTGACAGTTAGGCCTGCATCCTGAGACTGCCCCACGAATTACGCTGTCAACCTTCGAATCTAACTCTCAGAGAGAGAGATCGCCCGATTCAAGATAGTTGACCTAGCTCTCGTCTGTTTTTCGTACTCAATTAGAGCGCTAAGATCGGCACGATCAAGTGCATCGAGGCGCTGGACGACCTGAGACGCCGACAATGAGTCGTAATCTGGAATGGCTAGTGAATCGACAATAATACTGGGCTTCACTTTTGCATTTTCACCAGATAATTGGTCTACTCCGTTGATCGGCCCTGACTCATTAGGCGAACCGTCAACTTGGTTGGCTTGAGTCGATTCCGAAGCCTCCGCCGTAGCTGCTGGCTTGCTATCGCCCCAGCGACGTCCAAGCTTTCGTACTTGGGCCAAGAGCCTCCTTTCGGCTTCCTGGGAACCAAATGTGACCACAAACTCACCAATCGTCTTTGCCATTGTTAACTGGCTGTCTACAAATGACCTACCCTTTTCAGCAACTTTGGGAAGTTCTTGTTTGCCAACCAGATATAGTCCAACTGGGATGTAAACAAAAAGTTCTTTTGCCAGGTCCTGTGAGTTCTTCTTGTCAGTCATATGCTTTGTTCATACCCTACCAACCCAGTATATTCAAAATTGCCTCGCTCGTTCCATAAGAGCTAAACACAGTCCCTACAGAGCCGCTTTTTGGCGTTTGCCAGCTGAGTAAGATTCTTTACCAGGTAACATGAAGTACACACAAACTCTCCAGGCTGCTTGGGTAGGACCTGTTCAGAACCATCTTGTCTCTCGTCGAGATCACCTGGAACTTCATCTTCGTCGTCCTCATCATCGACCACAAGGCGCTCCTTGAGAATCTCGTCAAGACTTGCCTCGACATCATCATCGTCGAGTTCATCGTCATCGTCCTCGTCATCGTCCTCGTCGGCTACCCCCTTTCGCTTGTGGTCCCCTTCAACTCGCCCGGTAACGCCGATAGGGATTTCAAGTCCATCTTCCTCGTCATCTAAGACAATATCGTCATCATCAACAAGACCGAGGTCATCGTCAAGCGGAACCCCTTCTTCCAGGTCTTCCTCTAGTAGTTCAACCTCATCTAGGTCCTCAAGCTCGAGATCTTCTGACTCGTCTTCCTCATCTATGTCAATCTCGTCTGCCATTGCCTGCTCCATGTAACTCAATATGGTGGGCCAACAAGTTCACATTGCCACCGTATTTATCTATTTTCCAGTTTTTGAGTTTCGATTCAGGGACTATAGCGCCAATGAAGCACAAAATGTGCAATAGGTGCCAGGAAAATCTCTGTCACCAGGAATTTGACCTTAAATCTCGAACTAAACCCAAACTACGACCAGGACAACCTGGCTACACCCAGATAAATTCCCAAATTCAGGTACTTGTTTGATTGTGAGCTTGTCCGTTCTTGGGATCTGGGTTTTCGACTCGTTGGGTTAGCTCGAGTTGCCTAATTTTCCTATCCCCAAGCCAGCGCGACCAGCTGATCCGGTCCAATCGCGACTCAGGCCTCCGGTGCTTTCTCCCAGGTAGCGTTCCTAGCGGCCCGTTGTTTTTCACCCCCCCCAGTTCAATCGGCTGCTTGGTCTCGCCTGCGCTCGGATCTCGTCTCTGACTCCAGTCGCTCTAGGTCGTAATTTGCGAAGTCGACGAAACTCATTGACTCTGCTATCAATCGGTGGTTGGCCTTATGTCTAATTAGGTCGTGCATCTGTTGGGCTATAGTTCGATAGTTTGCATGACCCTGAGCACTTGATCGAAGCTCAATTAGGTGCATGGCCTCACGTGCGTTCATCTGCATGCTGTATCGAATATTAAACGCCAGCGATAGTGCATAAGGTGCCTGATTGGGGAACTTGTTTTTTAGCTGACTATAAAGATCCGACGAACAGGCCATAACCTCACGATAAGGAGCCTCTAAATCTGCCTCGGTCACGTCATCTGGGACGCTATAGCCCAACTTATCAGAGAACACCTGCCACTCAAGTGTCAGCATTCTGTGACGCTGCATATCCCGAAAGGCACCGTAGTCACTTACTACATCAAACCGATATGAGGTACGTTCAAATGCCCGCCCGGGTTTGTGTCTGCGATTAGCGCGCTCTCCCACGTAAGATCTGAATACCTTTGTCTTTTGGGACTCCGATAGATTTGAGCATATTCTTTCAATCTCATTTTCAGGAGCACTTGACGCCGAATAGAGCATGGCAGCAATAACCTTTTGTTCCCCGTCTGGATCAAAATCAACCAGGTCCACGCTGGGACCGGTGACTTGCTGACTTGACTCGATCAACATTTCGGCCAAGCTCTCCGTGTTCTGTGCAGTATTGGACAGGTACTTAGTCCACGCAATCCCTCGGTCTTGCATATCCACTCGCCGAAGGAAGGACGGTATTACCTTTCTAAGTTCTATTAATATCATCTCAGAGTACTCCCTGACTTCTGGGAGTGGGTTGGCCCGCATTCGAAGTAGTAACTGCTCGAAGCTCTGTCCGGTTCCATAAATCCCAACATTCGACAGAGACGCTGCTGGTAAAAGTCCCCTGAGAGCGTCTAGGGCCTTTGCTTGAATTGATCTTCGCCATACAAAGTCTGACACGTCTCCAGATTTGGGAAACTTACGAGAGAAGTGGGCCTGCATTTTCGGAAGCAGTTGGGCGTAGGTGTCAAACATCAGGTCCATACTTGATACATACATTGCTCCAAGGCTTGACTCCAGGATCTGCTTATCACGGTAGTAACGATAGCGACCATTTTCGAGGCGGGAGTCATATGGGATATACCTGGTTGACTGCTCTAGATAGGCTGCTAGTCGACCCCACTCTAGGACCTTGGTCAAGATATTGGATGACTGCTCGCACGCCAGATGGACCCCGCCCAGTTGGGCCACCGAGTCATCGCCGTACTCAAAGAAGACCTTGTCATAGAGGGCCTCGGCCCGTTCTAGGCCAATGGTGGCATCGACGGTAAGATCGCCAGTCATGTCTAGATCGCCCACAAACTCATCTAAGAATAACCTTCGAAGGCTCTTGGGTGAACGTGAGTACCTGGCGAACAGGGCCCCTTTGACTACTTCGGGTAGATTAACTAAAGCAAAGACAGGCTGGTCGAGATTGGTAAAATACCGCCGGAGGATCTCAGATTCAGGCCCAGAAAAAGTCTCGGTAAAATAATATGACACGCTGTAGCTAACAATAGGCTCTCGGGCTGGGCAAACCTTGGATTTAGGCCGTACGTCCATCCTGGTCAATCAGGTGATTGTAAATAACCCAACTAGCTGGGAATTTACGTACAAGTCACCGGGCCTGGAAGTCTGACATCTAATTACTTGCCAGCTATCTTGCCAATAACTATTGCAGAAACATAAAACACGCACATGGGAACTGCCATGGCAAAAAGGGAAAACGGGTCGGAACTCGGTATGAAGATAGCCGCGGCTAAGAAAATTAGCACCACGGCAGTTCTCCAGTGTTTGATCAGTTGGCTGGACTTTACGATGCCGGCCAACTCTAGGGAGACTAGGACCACCGGGAACTCAAATGCTGCCCCAAAGGCCACCATGAGCACAACAATCAGATTTATGTAACTAGTTGGAGTATATATTTGTCGCAACCCAGGGCCTCCAACTGCCCCCAGCCAGTGAAGCGCCTTTGGGAAGACCAGGTAGGCTACCATCGCGCCAGCAGCAAACAGGACAATCGACGACACAATAAAGGGAATGGCATAGCGCTTTTCAGTCTTTTTTAGTCCCGGAGTTATGAACCTCCAGATCTCCCACAAAATTACCGGAGACCCGATAAATGCTCCTCCGTAAAGGGCCAACTTTAGCCGGATGGAAAACCCATCAAGGGGACCGGTGACATACAGTGCACACGAGTGGTGTGGACCTACCGTTTTGCAGTAAGGGGCACGGAGAAACCCAAGAATATGCCCATAAAATATAAAGGCTATAGCTCCTCCAATTGCGAGAGCCAGAGCCGACACCACTAGTCTGGTTCGCAGTTCACCGAGGTGCTCGATTAAGGTCATCTCATCGGGAGAGGGCCGAGGCTTTTTCCTGATCCGAATGACCACGTGTCTAGTTCAGTGAAGGATCATAAGTAAATGGCAAACCGGACTCCTCGACAAGGTTACGTCGGACTTTTGCCTCTTCGAGCGCATCGTTCCCTTGAGGTTCCGACAGGTCAGATTCTGCCTTGGTGTCATCAAATTGGGAAGGAGCATCCGAGGAATCCTCGGACGGATTGGTTAGTGGAGATACTAGCGGCTTGGAACCCCCGGCCGCGATAATTTGTCCTCCAGCCGAAGCAGACTGCTGACTAGAACCCAGTACGCTTCTCAGGGAACTCCCAATTGAACTTACCGACTCGGAGAGTCCGACAAACGGGTTCTCAATCCCTCCAAGGGACCCCCCACCTAAAGATCCCGACAGTTCCGAGCTTTTAGGCAACTCGTCAAAGACTCCCCTGACCTCGCTCTCCAAGTTCTCTCTGAATTTCTTGAATTCGCCTAACCACTTTCCCAGCCCTCTGAGTATCTCTGGCAGGCGTTCTGGCCCCAAAATTACCAGGGCGACGAATAACACGACCCCGATCTTTGCGACACTCAAATTGAAAAGCATGGCAGTAGTTTACTCAATTAATCCCCCCCTAGTTGCTAAATGCCAGCTAGCGGGGCTCTCAACGCAAATCCGGGTATTAGAACAGGTGAATCCTACTCAGTGGCCATACGCGCATGACTACTCTTCCAACCACTGACGACTCCGGGACTTGTCCAAAGTACCTACTATCTTCAGAGTCCCCCCGGTTGTCTCCCATGACAAACATCATCCCAGGTCCAATTACCTGTTTTTCTATTGCCGGTCCCATCGAGATATTGGGCGGCAGGAATGGCTCATTTATCACGCTCCCATTTATTAGTACTTGTCCTTGTGCATTAGAAGCAATGGTATCGCCCGGTAGTCCTATTACCCTTTTTACCAAGTCCTTTATGGCGGGATCGTTTTTCATGGGGTTCGTAAAAACAACGATATCGAACCTATGGATCGGATGGATCTTGTATGAAAGCTTGTCAACCAAGATACGGTCGCCAATCATTAGGGTTGGTTCCATAGACCCAGAGGGAATATAGAACGCCTGAAACACGAACGTTTTCACCAAAAAAGCCACCAAGAGGGCTACTACGACAATCACCAGCCACTCAACCCCACGGCGAAACGGACTGCTCAATTGACGCTGTGACCTATTTTGACGATTCTCTCCGGGGGGTTGACTTGGCTCAGAACTGGTCTGGTCAAGCCCGACCGAAGTTGGAGTCTGGAGCGACCACTTGGACAACGGCCCACCCACAGACTCCTCGGCCTGAACTGAAGGACTGTGGATATCTTCGCTCACAAGACCCCCCAGCCTAGTTCAAGACAAACCGAGATTACTAGCAGGACGGCGATTCGGCGACCGGTCTTACCCGCCAGCCCTCTCCCGGCCACTAGAGGCTCGCTATAAGCTTTTCCACCCGATCATCGTGGGATCGAAATGGATCTTTACAGAGAACTGTTCTTTGGGCCTGGTCATTGAGCTTTAGGTGAACCCAGTCAACGGTGAAGTCTCGCCTCCTCTGCTTGGCCTTTCGAATAAATTCTCCCCTCAACCTGGCCCTGGTTGTTTGTGGCGGATTTTCAATTGCGTTGGAGATTTCATCGTCCGTGCATATCCTTTCAACCATACCCCGATCTTGAAGGCGATAAAACAGACCGCGTTCTTTTGAAACATCGTGGTATTGAAGGTCGATTAGGGCAATCTTGGGATGAGTAAGGGGAATCTCATGTCGCTCACGAAATGACTCGATTAAATGGTATTTAATAACCCAGTCGCACTCGGTGCGAAGTTCAAGGGGGTCTTTTTCAATGGTTGTGACACAATGTTCCCACATGGCCAGTGCCTTGGATTCGTCTGGCCCCAGTTCTCGCTTATCGGCAAACTTTATAGCTTTTGAAAGATACTCTTTTTGAATATCAAGGGCGCTCAGTTCACGACCATTTGCTAACTTCACTTTTCTCTTGCAGGTAATATCGTGACTTATCTCACGAATTGCTCGAATTGGGTTCTCTAGGGTCATGTCACGCAATACAACCGTCTTGTCCTCCATCATCCGTAACAAGATGCTCGCAGCGCCGACTTTCAAGAACGTGGCATACTCGCTCATATTTGAATCTCCAACGATCACATGAAGACGTCGATACTTCTCTGCGTCGGCGTGAGGCTCGTCTCTGGTATTTATAATAGGCCTCGACCGAGTCGTTGCCGAGGATACCCCCTCCCAGATGTGTTCTGCCCGTTGGCTAAGACAGTACATCGCCCCCCTGGCAGTCTGAAGGACCTTTCCCGAGCCAGCATAGATCTGCCTGGATACCAAAAACGGGATAAGGACCTCCGCCCACCGTCCTATGTCATCACTTCGCAAGGTCAGATAGTTTTCATGGCACCCGTAGGAGTTCCCAGCGGAATCGGTATTGTTCTTGAACAGGTACACGTTTCCCCGGATCCCCTCCTCTCGAAGTCTCTGGTCGGCTGAAAACAGCAACTGCTCCAAAATACGCTCCCCGGCCTTGTCGTGAGCGACAAGCTCTTTGACCGAGTCACATTCGGGGGTAGCGTATTCGGGATGACTTCCCACGTCCAAATAGAGACGGGCACCATTTTCTAAGAAGACGTTAGAAGATCTGCCCCAACTGACCACCCTGCGGAATAGGTACCTCGCAACCTCATCAGGAGACAGTCTTCTCTGGCCTCTCAAGGCACAGGTTACTCCGTACTCATTTTCCAGGCCAAATATACGTCTGTCCACAAAATACGTCTAAAGCATCTTGACGAGTTCATCATGGGAGATCCGCCGGAAGGCCCTAAAAGTAGATTCCCGTTCAAGTACGGCCACCTCCAGGTCGGCAGCCTTGAGTTCTCTCTCACTTGTGCTTAAGGCTTTCAGGGCTACCTTTACCCCTTCCGCAATGCTCATTGCCTGCTTCCAGGCCTGATCCATCTTCTCCCAAATGCTGTCGGCGTCACCGCCTAACACTGAAAACTTCTCCTCGTCCATTACGGTACCGTCGTAGAGAATGTGAAACATTGCATCGTCTTCGGGCGATTCCCCAACCTCGGCCACCAAGATCTCGACCTCAAGTGGTTTCATCTCATGCACAAATACCGACCCAAGGTAGTTGGCATACACGTTGGCCAGAGACCGAGCATCTACGTCACTCCGACTATAGGTATAACCTTTCGTATCAGCATGCCTAACCCCGGCAACTCTAAGCTGATCGTACTCGTTGTACTTTCCGACGCCCGCAAAAGCGATTTTGTCATAAATCTCGCTCACCTTATGAAGTGACTTAGACGGATTCTCGGCGACAACTAATACTCCTGATTTAAACGTCATTGCCACTAAGGATTTGCCTCGAGAAATCCCCTTCCTGGCATAGTCGGCCCTGTCTTGGAGGACCTGTTCGGGTGACACGTAGTACGGGACACTCATAGACTTACCCCTTCACGGCCTCGATTGCTAGACCCGGCCAGGCCACAACTAGTCCTCACTTGTAGACTTTCTAGCTTTCGGCAAAGATTTGGTGGTCTGCTTCTTGGATACTGACTGGGTCTTTGAAGACCTGGGAGTTCCACTAGGCCTTAAATCTAAATTGGATACCTGGGCCACAATTGACTCAAATCGGTCTGCAATCTCTGCCTCATCGACAGCTTCATAACCATCCTTGGTAATTGTTGCAAGGGTTGGATAGATCCTTCTGGCGATATCTGGACCGCCTGTAGCAGAGTCTTCATCTGCCGCCTCAAACAGGGCGCGAATTGCCAGGTCGATTACATTAGACCTATCCATTTCGGGCCTATAGCCGAGCTTGATCGTGGTCCGTGCATCCCGGCCACCTGATCCGGTTGTCTGATAGTCGATCTCTTCGTAAAATCCACCGGTTATGTCATAGGTATAGATACGACCCCGTTGCAGGGCAAGATCATATCCGGCAAACAGTGGAACTACCGCGAGTCCTTGCATTGCCATGTATAGATTCGACTTGACCAGGTTCGATAACTGATTTGCCTTTCCCTCTAGGCTAAGTTTTGAACCTTCAACCTTTTCGTAGTGTTGAAGTTGGGTCTGAAATAGTCTAACTAGCTCCATTGCGGGCCCGGCTGCCCCAGAGATTGCAACACCCGAGAACGAGTCGGCCGGATGAACCTTTTCAACCCGGCGATGAGAAATGGAGTATCCGGCAGTTGCCCGCCGGTCGCCGGCCATTACAACACCGTCACTGTAGAGAATTGCAACGACCGTGGTCCCATGGGGCACATCGGCAAAAGCGTCCTTGGACCCGGTTGAAGTAATGGACGTCTTGAAACCCGCCTTCTCTAAGAGGAGTGAAAAATTTGGTCCCGGGTCTTGGTCAATCGGGAACAGAGGAAGGGTCACTGCCCACCCTTTTGAACATAGTTGCGGACAAACTCCTCGGCGTTGTCCTCGAGGACTTCGTCAATCTCGTCAAGCAAGTCATCCATCTCGGCCTTGAGGGCTTCGGCTTTCTCGTTGGCCTGGTTTGTGTCCTCCGTCTGGGTCTCAACCGTCTCCGTCTTTGACGGGGCCTGTTTCTTTTTCAGTTCTCTTTCAGTCATTTCCGTGTCTACCTAATCTTTAGAACTTAACTTATCTAACAACTCAGCCGGTGTAGTACATTCCTCAATAAGTTTTCCCACGTGTAAATACGTGCCTCTAAGGGGGTCCATGGTCGGTATTCTCTTGAGGGGTTCAGCCCCGAGGTCAAATACTACGGAATCCCAGTTCGCAGTGACAATCTGATCGGCCCACTTTTGAAGGCACTTCCCCCGGAAATACGCACGGGTGGTGGTCGGGGGCTCCACTACTGCGTGCTCAACCTGGCTTTCTTCCACCATTTTGTCAAGCTTCAGCCTCCCGAACAGGGATTTTTCGGGTCTTACGTCGTGGTATTGAAGGTCTAGGGCCACCAGCCTGGCGCTCTCCCAGCCAAGACCATGTCGGTCTCGGTATGCCTGGATCAGCCCAAGCTTGGCCACCCAGTCTATGGTTGTCTTGCACCTATTGAAGTCCACCTCCAGGTCATGAAGTGCCTGGCACCATCGTTCCATTAGCTCGGGGCCCCTAACGGACTCCCCGACAGATTCGAACCCGTTTTCATGAACATATTTTTCGGCAATCCGGTACAGCTCCCATTGGATCTCAATCGCTGACAACTTTCGTCCGTTATCAAGTTCCAAGGTCTTTCCAAGAGTCAAATCTCTAGATAGTTCATGAAAATCAACTACCGGAGTTTTGAGGACCAGCCCGGACTTGTCCAGCCAACCGTCTTCAATCATTGACAGGATCAGACCAGTAGTTCCCAGTTTTAGGAATGTAGCCACCTCAGACATGTTTGCGTCTCCACAAATAATGTGTAAACGCCGATAACGCCGTGGATCTGCGTGAGGCTCATCACGGGTGTTCACGATGGGTCTTTTCAGGGTCGTCTCTAGCCCCTGTTCTTCTTCGAAAAATTCCGCCCGCTGGGAGATCTGGTACTCGACTTGAGTTCCGCTCGTTGATCTCCCAGGCCCTACCTCGGTTCCCACCTTGCCAGCGCCTGTGAAAACAATCCTGGTCACCAAATGTGCGGTTACCAACTGAGCGATCTTGGCAAAAGGTACCTCTCGGTCCATGAGATAGTTCTCGTGACACCCATAGGAGTTACCCTTGTGATCGGAGTTGTTCTTGTATACTGCCAAATTCCCCTGTTCGCCAAAGGCTTTCCGAGCGGCTCGGATTGATCTGAGTAGGACCATTTCTCCGGCCCGATCGTAAAGTACCGCCTCGCTTGCCGAAGCACACTCGGGTGAAGAATACTCGGGGTGGGCGTGGTCTACATAGTAACGGCCCCCGTTGGTCAGAACCGTGTTTACAAGGTGGGTCTCTATTTCTGGAGGTAAACTACCTGGCTGACCAAATCCTCTCGCGTCATTTCCGGGAGTTTCATCTTCGAAATCCCAACCGACCCTGTTATGGAGTTCATAGGTGTACGCGTTAATTAGCAGTGACGAGCCCACTACGGGATTTGTTTCGCCACCTTCAACCCCCTGGATTCCATACTCGGTCTCAATCCCAAATATTTTCGGAACAGCCACCTTATCGACCCTAGTTGATTAGCACTTGTCGTGCTTGGATGGCACCAACAGGCCTAAGCCTACGACTGGTCGACCAACCTAGAGATACTGCCCTGTCCCAACCTTTTCTATTGAACGGCCGCCCTTTGGCTCTTTGCCCTCCTCAAAGAGTAGGGTACGAATATAAACAATTCTCTCTCCCTTTTTGCCAGATATCCTGGCCCAGTCGTCGGGATTAGTCGTGTTGGGTAGGTCTTCGTTCTCTTTATACTCTTGCCTCATTGACTCTAGAAGATCACTCTTTCTAATACCACCTGCCTCGTTGGAGATGGCCCGTTTGATGGCAAGTTTCTTGGCCCTCCTGACAATATTCTCAATCATTGCCCCGGATGAAAAATCCTTGAAATACAGGACTTCTTTGTCACCGTTTTGATATGTAACCTCAAGGAAGCGGTTTTCGTCATTCTCCTTATACATCTCGTCTACGGCCGACTCGATAATGGCCTGGCAGGCCTTTGCTGGGTCTCCCCCACCCAGGGTATCCACCTCAAGGTGATCGAGAGGAAGATCTGGGGTTAGATAACGCGAAAATATAGCCGCAGCGGCTTCTTTGTCGGGTCGTTCTATCTTGATCTTGACGTCCAGCCTTCCAGGACGCAGGATCGCTGGATCTATTAGGTCCTCTCGGTTAGAGGCCCCGATCACAATTACATTTCGTAGGGTCTCAACCCCGTCAATCTCGGCCAGTAACTGTGGAACTACCGTGGATTCCATGTCAGAGCTGATCCCGCTTCCGCGAGTCCTAAACAACGAGTCCATCTCGTCGAAGAATACAATAACCGGGAATCCCTCGTCTGCCTTTTCTCGAGCTCGCTGGAATACAAGCCGGATCTGTCTCTCGGTCTCTCCAACGTACTTGTTTAGCAATTCTGGACCTTTTACGTTCAAAAAATAACTCTTAGCTCCACTAGTCCCGTGGAGTTCTGAAACCTTCTTGGCCAACGAATTTGCTACGGCCTTGGCAATCAGGGTCTTCCCGCAACCGGGAGGGCCATAAAGAAGAACCCCTTTTGGCGCTGGGAGCTTATAATCGGCAAAAATCTCTCTGTATAAGAAAGGTAACTCAACCGCGTCGGTAATATCTTCGATTTGACTGTCTAGTCCACCCACGTCGTTGTAGGAGATGTCAGGAACCTCTTCTAGGATCAACTCGTCGACCTCTGGTCGCGGTAGCTTCTCGAGTAATAGTCCAGTGCGTGAGTCCATCCGCAGCCAGTCTCCGGCGCGCAGCTTGCTCCCAATCAACTCATAAGCCAGCTCTGCTACGCGCTCTTCATCAGCCCGACCGGTAACGATTGCCCTGACCCCGTCTTCCAAAACCTCGCGCAAAGTTACAATTTCTCCAGACAGATCCGGTCCGCGGGCCAAAATAATGTTGAACGACTCATTCAGGGCCACTTCTTGACCTCGAACAAGTTGGTCTACATCTATAGACGGGTGCACGGCCACCCTCATCTTACGCCCCGATGCAAATACATCAACGGTGTCATCATCGTTTGGGTTCAAAAACGTGGCGTAAGCGCTTGGTGGCTGGGACAACTTGTCTACCTCTTCGCGCAAGGCCGCTATGTGTTCCCTCGCCTGGCTAAGAGTGAAGGTGAGTTTCTCATTTTGAGAAACGGCGTGAGCCAGTTGTCCTTTTACCTCAAGTAGCTTTTCTTCAAGGGTCCGGACTCGCTTTGGGGCATCCTGAAGCTTTTTACGCAATAGGGCCAGTTCGGCCTCTAGTTCTTCAACCTCACCTGAGTGAGAGTTGGCTTGGTCAAACCCGTCTTCAAGGTCTTGTTCTGGGACCTCTGGCGTAAGCTCACTAGTCTCGTCGGAAGTTAACCCAAGTGGCTCTGACACGTCTCTCACCTCCTAACACTGTACATCTTTGACCATACACCGTTTTCATGCCCCAGATGCGGACACCAACAAATAATGGCAGCTATAGCGGTTTCGGTTAGCGTAATTGACATTTGCCCTAAGGCCAGTTAGCTTCGATATTACATGAAAGTATGGATAGACCAGGATTTATGTACCGGAGACGGACTCTGTGAGGAGATCTGCCCAGATGTCTTTACTCTGCTCGACGATGGACTTGCTTACGTCAAGCAGGACGGGAACGTGCTCAACGAACCAGGAGGAGCCGCCGGACTCGCAGTTGTTCCAAGCGACCTCGAGGACTCAGTTGTCGAGGCGTCTGAAGAATGTCCGGGTGAGTGTATCTTTGTAGAGCGCGAGTCTTAGCCAGCAACACAGGGCCCCGAGCTAACCGGTCCCGACCCGATCTCTGATCTTACCTGCGCTAGCTCTTGGCTGGTCAAGGCGTATCCGGTAGACGGCCTATCTGGGGCAAGTGCAAATACAATCCCCACAACCTGTCCGTTTGCCTGGACCAGTGGCGACCCTGAGTCTCCTTGAATAATGTTTGCCGACAGTACATAGACCTGGCGCTGAACCGTGGTCTGATTATACAAGTCGTTTCCTGAGGCAGTTATTTGGGAATATATTCTGGCCGGAGTAACCACTATCTGGGTGACCCCCCCAGGATGGCCCAGGTCCGCCACGGTTGACCCAATCGCTGCATTTACCACCGGAAGCGGGACCTCGCCAGGGTCTAGACTGGTCAGTCCCGGGACCTTAAGAATCGCCAGATCTATCTTCTCATCCACTGCAATCGGGGTGGCCGCAAGTTTTATCCCGGTTGGCGTAATCACGTAGGTCTTACTCTCGCCAGCTATCACGTGAGCATTTGTCACAATCAGGTCGTTCCCAATTGCACTAAATCCACTCCCGTCTTGGATGTACCCACACGCCTCACCGGTCACCTTTACTGTCGACCTCTCGTCCTGAGCAATAATCGCGCTAGGGACCCCGGTACTTTGAGGAGGAGGGCCAGCATACGGCGATACTCCTAGTGAGTTGAAAACCTGGGGATAGTTGCCCGATTCTAGTAACTGGGTAAAGTTCTGGATACTTTGAGGTTGAGCTGGCAGATACTTATCGATAGCCTGCACAATCTTGGAGTTCCTGGTGTCGGCCGAGATTGCACCCGTGGTATTGGCCAAAGACGGGATCAAGATCCAAACCAATCCAATTACCGTCAAAACACCAAAGACCGCCCCTGCAAACTTGTCTATAAGTCTTAGTGGTCCAAATCCTAGGATCTTAGAGAGTTTCAGGCCGAGACCAATACCAACTGATTGGAGCACAACAGAGACAGAAGCAATCAGAGCAATTTCCACAACGAGCTTTAGCACTGACGACGAGAGACGCAGATCCTGCAAGACTACATAAGCGAGCTTGGATCCTAGATAAAGCCCCAGACCAATACCAACCCAGCCAAACAACCGTGAAACAAGTCCAAGATGCCAACCAGCATATGAAACCAAGCCAGCCACGACAACTATCACCCAGTCAACAGCGTTCAAGGCACTATCCATCTCTCTGGTTGACCCACCAATCTAGCCGTGGTGATAAACCCGGTGTGAGCAACCATTCGGTGATCTGGTCTCGTGGATTGGCCCTCAATATGCCATGACCTCATCAAGGTCTCAAAAGTGTCAACATTCTTGAACATCAATGCGTCTACAACATCGAGCTCTCGACGCAAAGTTTCAACCTGACCAATTGTCGGCAAGTACGACACAAAGATGCCACCCAGCTTCAACGCTCGCCTTGCATGTTCTACAACCCGCCAGGGCTCTGGAAGGTCCAAGACAATCCGGTCAAAAGTGCCATCAATTCCATTGTAGATATCTCTTAGCTCGACTGAGTACTGCGTGTCGGGTCCAAGATGGGATGTAACGTTCTTTTGGGCCCTGTTTGCAAAATCTTCACGAATTTCGTAACCGACTACCGTGGCTCCAACTGAGAGCATGGCCATAGATAGCGCCCCGGAACCGACTCCGGCTTCTAGTACCCTACAGCCCTGGTTGATGTCACCAAATATCAAAATTGACCCCAAATCCTTCGGGTATATCACCTGGGCACCTCTGGGCATTCCCAAGACTTGGTCTGCCAGGGTTGGGCTCAACACGGTTACGACTGAACCCCCTGGCAACTTAAGTCGGGTTCCTTTCGGCAAACCCACGAAGTCGTCATGGCTAACGGGACCCAGATGGGAGCTAAAAACTCTTCCTGGCTTTAGTGAAAAGACAGCCCTCCGCCCTTTTCGGTCAACCAAAAGTACGTTATCACCGATCTCAAATTTCGAACTACCTCTTCCCAAGATTACCTTCCTCTTGATAAGAGCAAAAAGACCCACCAAAGACTATTCGTAGAACTACCTCACCCGTGTTTTGGTCGCGTCCAGAGTGGAGATAGCAATCCGCTCACCGGGCTTGATAACGCGGCTGTAGATCACCTTGGCGTTTTTTGGAGCAAGTAACCTCTTGAACACGAGACTAGAAACTCCCAAAACAATGAGGAGCGTGTTTCTCTCAGATACCGCCCGTCGCAAGGTCTTACTTCCTAGGCTCCCAAGGAGATATGACAAAATCTTGCTAATCACAAGAGACCACCGTTTGTGTGCTCAAAGTTTTCCAGGAATACAAAAAACTACTTTCGACTACTAAATGCGTCGAATCTCGACAAGGGCTCTACCGCTCTTTGAGCGCCGTCTCCCGAGCAAATATGCCACGACAACCAACCCGCCAACCAGAACTCCCACCAGGACTGGAGAGTTTGTCATGCTACCTGACTCATCAGATCCTTTGTCTCCAGTGATCGCCCTAAGCTTGTTGGCTAAATCGTCACGGGTTATTCTCCCTCCGGGCCCAGTTCCTTGAATCTTTCCATTAGCAGAGGTTTTCGTGGTCGCGGTCATAGAACTATCCTAATCGACCTGCTTGGTTGACTTCATATAGCGCATAATCCCCATCACGCTAAGGGCGCCTAGGACTAACACAAACACCAACGCGACCAGGTAAGGGAGCCAGCTTAGGTGTCCGCTAAAGGTACTGCCGGTCTCAGACTGAACGAGCCTTAGTACTCCCAGAGTAAGAAAGCCAAACGCAAATACAAGTAGTACCGACCCCAAGATTCCATAGGTTACAAATCTCAATACCGCCTTGAGGGGGTCTAGTGTCTCTTGCTTGAAATATGAGACCACCATGTCCCATAGCTCGGTTATTTCATCTTTCACTGTGTTAGCAATCCTATTTGATAGTTCCACCCAAGGTGGATTATCAGTTGAATTTCTGCCCGTGTTCAGCCATCGCGGGGAGTTATGATATAGGTCGAGGTGGCCCGTGCGACCAGAATTCCGTCGTCGCTATGGATTGTTGCCTCTACAAATGCTACCCGTGTACCACCGGAAACTACCTCTGCCCGGCAGGTGAGTCGACATCCCACGGGGGCTGGCCGGAAAAAGCTAACTTTCATTTCAGCGTTGGCCGAGTAGACTTTTCGACCTTCCCTCTGGGCGAAACTAATAGATGACGCCCCCATTGCCGAGTCGGCCATGGCTGCAATAAATCCCCCCTGCACCTTGTTGACCGGATTGGCAAACCTATCATCACAGTACATCTCCCAAACCGTCACACCCGGTTCCGTTTTGTCAGCACAGATCATGCCAAGTGTGAGATCACAGTTCGGCGGGATCTGGGGCCCTCTATTGGGAGGCGAACTTGCTGGTCTGTCTTCAACAGCGGTCACGCAAGGATCTTAGGGCTGGGCCCCGTAGAATTCCAATAATTTTTGGTCATAAAACCCGAGTGTCACTACCGGGCTATAGGGCCTTGGCCATTTCCCGTGACGGTTGCACGCTGACTATATTCTAGTAGGCTAAGTCAATGCCATCGAAACCAGGTCCCGTTGAAGCGTTGACGATTAACGTGGTCCGTGGCCTTGCCATGGACGCCCCTCAAAAAGCTAATTCAGGGCACTCGGGTACCGCTATGGCCTTGGCCCCCCTGGGTTTCGTGTTGTTCGATCGGGTAATGAACTACGACCCCAAGTGGCCATCATGGCCCGACCGGGACAGGTTCGTTCTTTCTGCCGGTCATGCGTCGATTTTGCTTTATTCCTACCTTTATCTCTATGGATTCGGACTCGAACTAGACGACCTAAAGAATTTCCGTCAGTGGGCAAGTCTAACTCCTGGCCACCCAGAAGCCGGTCACACCAAGGGGGTCGAGGTGACCACGGGTCCACTCGGTCAGGGGGTGGGTAATGGCGTGGGCGTTGGACTTGCCGAACGATACTTGCGGTCCAAATTTAGCTCCGAGATATGTAATCACTTTACTTTTGTAATTGCAGGTGACGGATGTATGCAAGAGGGAATAAGCCATGAGGCGGCCTCTCTAGCTGGTCATCTAGGACTTGGTCGCTTGATCTACGTATACGACGACAATCACATCACCATCGACGGCCCAACTGAGCTGGCATATGATGACAATCGGGCACAACGCTTTGAGGCTTATGGATGGCATGTAAATGACATCGGAGAATCAGCCAACGATTTGGATAAATTAGAAACTGCGCTGCGTGAGGCAATGGACGTAGAAGATAGACCGTCAATAATTATTTTACGGTCTCACATTGGATGGCCCTCGCCGACTAAGACCGATACAAAAGAAGCTCACGGGGAGCCTTTTGGAGCAGAGGAGATTGAAAAGACCAAGGTGATTCTAGGTCTTGATCCCGCAAAAGACTTTTGGGTACCCCAGGAGGTCCTCGACTATACGAGGCGTAAAATCCAAGATGGCGCTGCAAAGTCTAAGTCATGGACTAGCCGATTTGCCTCCTGGGAAAAGTCCAATCAAAAGCTAGCTGGCCAGTGGGACATCGCCTGGAATCAATCTAAAGAGGTAGTGGCCAGAGCAACCATGCCCAGCTATAGTCCTGGTGACAAGCTTGCTACGAGACAGGCCATGAAGAAAGCTCTAAACGTACTGGCCCAAGAAATTCCAACCATCCTCTCTGGCGGTGCTGACCTAACTGGCAATACCGGAGTGGCCTTGGATAACGACACCCTTCAAGCAAAGGATAATCCGACTGGAAGGCAGATTGCTTACGGAATTCGCGAGCATGCTATGGGTGCAGTTATGAACGGGTTAGCCCTGCACGGTGGAGTATTTCCTGTCGGGGGAACCTTTTTTGTATTCTCCGATTACATGAAGCCTGCTATTAGGCTGGCTAGCTTATCTAAGGCCAATGTTGTCTACTCCTTCACTCACGACTCAATTGGCCTCGGGGAAGACGGACCGACCCACCAACCGGTCGAACATCTTGCAGCACTACGGGCCGTACCAGGCCTACTAGTCATAAGACCAGCCGATGCCAACGAGACAAATCAAGCCCTTCAGGTCGCTTTCCTCCACGAAGGTCCGGTAGCTCTTATCCTGTCTCGACAGGCGGTCCCGGTCTTAGATATTCCAGGTGATTATTCCACTGGTCTACTCAAGTACGGTGCCTATTCAATATATGAATCTAACCCCGTTGAGAAATCACAATCTAGAAATTTAGATCTAGTCTTGATCGCAACTGGGAGCGAAGTTGCTCCATCTATTGAGGCGGCAAAAATACTGGAGCTCCAGTCAATCAAGGTAAGAGTAGTATCCATGCCCTCGTGGAACCTCTTTGAAGACCAATCCACGGAGTATCGCAATAGCGTCCTGCCTACTGACGTGCCAACAATATCCGTAGAAGCTGCGTCGTCTTTTGGTTGGGCTCGATATGCCCCAACCCATATTGCAATCGACCGATTCGGAGCAAGTGCTCCCGGTGCCACCAACATGGACAAATTCGGCTTTAGTGCGGATAATATCGCCCAAATCGCCGCCGAGACCCTGAAGAATGGAGACGTGGCGCAGTAACTGTTTGTGACCACACATCAATATGAACGGAGTAAAGCCAATTGGAAACTGAAACCACATTACAAAACCTCTACTCGACACAGGGCCAAAGTCCGTGGTTGGACAACATAAAGCGGTCTTATCTGACAAGTGGGAAACTGGCCAACTTAGTAGACCGGGGAATACGCGGAGTTACGTCGAATCCGACGATCTTCGCTAAGTCTATTGAAGAGTCCAGCGACTACGATGAGCAGTTCTTTGACCTTCTTTCGACACATAGTGTTGAAGAGGCCTATTGGGAGATTGCTAAAGATGATATTACACAAGCCCTGGACGTATTGGGTCCACTATATAAGTCCTCTTCGGGCGGTGACGGGTTTGTGTCAATTGAGGTAGGTCCACATCTGGCCTATGACGTTGCTGGAACAATAAGTGAGGCTCGACAGCTTCACGGTGCCATCAATCGAAAGAATCTCTTAGTCAAAATACCAGCCACAATTGAGGGCTTGAAAGCAATTGAACAGATGATATCCGAGGGAGTCTCGATAAACGTAACCTTGATTTTCTCGTTAGAGAGATATGCCCATGTTATTGACGCCTATATTGCCGGTCTTGAAAAATATGTCAACTCGGGGGCAACACGTGAAGATGTCTCAAGGGTATCCTCGGTTGCTTCGTTCTTTGTGTCACGGGTAGACACCGAAATCGACCGGCGTCTAGACCAAATTGCGGCCGCTTCACCACAGAATTCGCCACAACTCCAAAGTCTCGCTGGCAAGGCAGCGGTGGCCCAAGCCCGGCTGGCATATAAGTTATTCCTGGACAAGTTTTCTGGTCAAAGGTGGGAGTCTCTAGCTGCAATGGGGGCTCGAGTACAACGACCACTTTGGGCCTCGACGTCGACAAAGAATCCTGCTTACCCAGACCTGAAATACGTGGACAATCTAATTGGGCCCGATACCGTAAACACAATGCCGGATCAAACTGTCGATGCCTTTCTAGATCACGGAACTGTCTCTAGAAAAATAGACGTTGACTTTGAAGGTGCTCAGCGTGATCTTGATAACCTGTCAAGTGTTGGAATAGACCTGCCCGATGTTGTGAAGGTTCTAGAAGACGAGGGAGTAGCGTCCTTTACAAAGTCCTTTGATGAACTAATGCAGGTACTCACAGACAAGGCCTCGCAGAGATAGTAGGCATGGATGTGAAGGTTTTAGAAGGAAAGGAAGACAATGACTGACTTGTCAACTCTATCAAAACGTCTCATTGCCCGAGATTACGATCTGTGGCCCAAGGGTAATGTTGCCCCTAACCGAATGGGTTGGCTAGACGTTCCCAAGTTGATCTCACAGCAATCTAAGGAGATTTTGAAGTGGGCCGATCAGATTGAACAGACGTCAGTTGTCTTGCTAGGCATGGGAGGATCCTCTTTAGGACCTGCTGTTCTGGAAGCAATTCTTGACAACTACTCGACCAACTCTCACAAACCTCGTCCTAACGGTCGCACCCTAACGGTGTGCGATACAACCGATCCCACGACCATTTCCAAAGTTGACTTCACAAACTCATACTTTCTGATCTCATCTAAGTCAGGATCCACCCTAGAGGTACACACGTTGCTAGCACACGCCCTGAGCATTCAGCCCGACCCATCGAGATACTGCGTGATAACTGATCCTGGAACTGAGTTGGAGCGTCTTGCTGACGAAAAGGGCTTTTCAAAGTGTTGGACAAATCCATCTGATATTGGTGGACGCTACTCAGTGTTGAGCTATTTTGGCATGATTCCGGCTGCGCTAATTGGCTATGACATTGGGGAGTTAGCGAACCTGGCCCTAGACGTGGATGTCGAAGAGGCCGTGGCCCTAGGCCATGACATGGGAATGGCATCACTTGAAGGTAGGGATAAGGTTACGATCAAAGTCCCGCACATTTACTCGTCTTTTGGCCTGTGGGTTGAACAAATCATCGCCGAATCCACCGGTAAGGCTGGCAAAGGATGTATTCCAGTTCCAACCACGGTTGATGAAGTTGGCGACGACCGACTTCACGTGGAACTCTCGCTAGATACCCCGTCTGACCTCGCGGCTCAGTTCTACAAGTGGGAGTTGGCAACCCCAATAGCTGGCCACGTCTTGGGAATTGATCCGTTCGACGAACCAAACGTGGCAGAGTCAAAGCACAATACAAATGAGGTCTTGGCCAATCTTCCGCTACCTGAGCGACCGCTCAATACTCCAGGTGACCTAAGCGAGTTCCTCCGGACTAACTTGCGATCCGGGGACTACGTCTCAATTCAGGCATATCTTCCCTTTGGGCAAGATGCCAATTTAGACCATCTCCGTCAGAGCATTTCTACAAACAATAATTCGGTGGCCGTAACGGCGGGATATGGTCCGCGCTTTCTCCACTCAACAGGCCAACTTCACAAAGGTGGACCTAACTCTGTTGTTTGCGTTCAGTTGATTGCTGACTTTCAAGAACCCTCAATTCCTATTCCAGGGTATCCTTATGATTTTTCAACACTCAAGGCGGCTCAATCCATAGGTGACTACAAGTCCCTCGTCTCTCATGGTCGACGAGTAATTTCAATTCCAATAAGTTCAATCTCCGAGAAAGGGGAACTCATATGAAACTAGCAATGATTGGCCTGGGTAAGATGGGGGGATATATGACAGAGCGCCTCATCAAAGGAGGGCATCAGGTTGTTGCCTTTGACCTGTCTCCCAGTGCCGTGGAGGCTATCGCCGAAAAAGGAGCAACTGCGTCAAAGTCTCTTGAAGATGCACTCTCAAAGCTAGATTCCCCCAAGATCGCCTGGGTGATGTTGCCCGACGGACCACCTACTCACGACACAATTGTTACCCTGGCCAATCTGATGGGGCCCGGTGACATAATTATTGACGGTGGTAATACGAACTACCAAGTCCATATGCAAACTGTAGAAGAGGTCTCAAAGACCGGAGTAAGTGTCCTTGATGCCGGTACCTCTGGCGGAGTTTGGGGTCTTACCGAAGGATACTGCCTGATGGTCGGAGGAACCAAAGAAGCCTATAAACTGGCTGAGCCGATTTTTCTAACCCTGGCCCCCGAGGGCGGTTGTGCCCATGTTGGTCCTATCGGAGCTGGTCATTTTGTTAAGATGGTTCATAACGGGATTGAGTACGGCCTCATGCAGGCATACGCTGAGGGATTTGAAATAATGGCGAGTGCGACTGAGTTCGATCTAGATCTTCATGAGATATCAGCCATATGGAGATATGGTTCGGTAGTTCGGTCGTGGCTTCTTGAACTCATTGAGCTAGCTCTGGCAGACAAAGATGGGTTTGCCAAGATTGAAGGGGTTGTTACCGATACAGGAGAGGGAAGATGGACAGTGGAGGAAGCTGTCCGACGTGCAGTTGCTGCCCCAGTGATTACAACCTCACTGTTTGCCAGATTTGCCTCTAGGGACCCCAATTCGCTGTCCAATCGATTGGTGTCAGCCATGCGTCATCAATTCGGTGGCCATGCGGTTGTAGAGAGCAAGTAACTTCAACATTTATTGCCGAGAGGATATTCCAGGTGGAATCTACTACCGAGTCTGAACTGACCGAGATTACTAAATCGTCAACACCAACTAGCACGGATAAACATGCCCCACCAGTTACCATGATTATCTTTGGGGCCTCGGGTGACTTGACGTCTCGAAAGATCCTTCCATCAATTGCAGCCCTAGTAAATCGTGGAGTCTTGGACGAGGCCTTTTCAGTGGTTGGGGTAGCTCGAACCGAGATGAGCGACAGTGACTTCCAGAAACTAGCCATTGAGTGCGTGCCGGACTCAACTGACGCGTGGAAGTCTGCGGTTTCAAGATTCCGGTATGTCACCGGAGAGTACGACGACCTTTCCACTTTTTCAACTCTGCAGAACGTACTTGATGAGCTGGACAAGACTATTGGAACCCAGGGTAACCGACTTTTTTATCTAGCAACCCTACCTTCAATGTTTGCCGAAGTAGCTAGCCAGTTGGCCCAGGTAGGCCTGAACAAACCAGGACCTGGTGGCCTGTTCGCTCGCCTGGTCATCGAAAAACCATTTGGTCGTGATTTGCAGTCAGCAATTACCCTCAACAGATCGTTGCATGAAAGCTTCGACGAAGCTCAGATCTACAGAATTGATCACTACCTCGGCAAAGAAACAGTCCAGAACGTATTGGCATTACGCTTTTCAAACGCGATTTTTGAACCGGTGTGGGACCGGAGGTATGTAGACCACATCCAGGTAACCGTGGCCGAGTCAATAGGTGTTGAACATCGAGGAGGGTTTTACGAGACGGCCGGAGCTCTTCGCGATATTGTTCAAAATCACGTCATGCAAGTGCTCGGGCTCGTCCTAATGGAGCCCGCCGCTCAAGTTGACGGCCAATCGATTCGGGATGAAAAAGTAAAGCTACTTCGGTCTATTGAAATAATGGAACCAGACAAGGTTGACTCGTTGGTTGTACGAGGACAGTATGACCAGGGGTGGCTTGAAGGCAACCAGGTAAGTGCCTACAGACAAGAGGACGGAGTTGCGCCCGATTCAAACACAGAGACCTTCGTTGCCATGAAACTCATGGTAGACAACTGGCGATGGGCCGGGGTACCAATATACGTGAGAACCGGCAAACGTCTACAAAAAAGGGTTACAGAGGTTGCCTTACAGTTCAAACGAGTTCCCCACCTGGCCTTTGCCGATCGACTTTCACGCGAGCTAACTCCCAACTACATCATCCTTAGGGTACAACCTGAAGAGGGAATTTCGGTTCGTTTTGGCGCAAAGGTCCCTGGCCAATCGTTTCGAGTAAAAACAGTCTCCATGGACTTTTCTTATGGAGACGCCTTCTCGGGAGAGACGCCAGACGCATACGAGCGATTGATCCTCGATGCCATGGTGGGTGACCCTACCCTATTTATCCGAGCTGACGAAGTAGCCCAGTCCTGGACAATTGTAGACCCGATCTTGGAAAACTGGGCAGATGAGTTTGCCTCCCCGGTATCGATGTATCCGGCCGGGTCATGGGGTCCTACCGACGCCGATCTTCTAATAGAACGTGACCAGCGTCGCTGGTTGATACTATAGGTCCCAAACATCGGCTACTTTGAAATCTGAACACATCTAACAAGCAAAGGATCCAGACCAATTTTTTCAAACCTGACCGGTGAAGTCCGGATCGTCGACGATATCGCGACCGCCTTTGTTGATCACGTAATTTCCACATATAAGAGTCGGCCCGGCAATAACTTCTCATTTGCGCTATCTGGAGGACCTACTGCTGAAACCTGCTATCGCGAACTGGCCAAGGTTGAACCCGGGGCAATCTCCTGGTGGGATGTAGACATTTACTGGGGAGACGAGAGGTGTGTCCCACCCAATCACCCAGATTCCAATGAGGCAATGGTCCGACGAGTACTTCTCTCGCAAATCGGGGCAGTAGACGCTGTATATCCAATGCGATGTAGCGAGGGTGTTGAATCCTATCAACTAAAAGTGTCGGCTTTGGAGTATTTCGATCTCGTCCATCTAGGGGTTGGTCCAGATGGACACACTGCTTCTATCTTCCCAGATTCTCCTGTGGATAGCTTTGATCCTGGTGTACTCGTCGCAGAAAACCGCGACCCTCACAACAAGAACCCTCATGAGCGCATGACACTTACATTCGCCGGAATTCAAAAGGCAAAAAACGTTGTTTTTACTATTGCCGGACAGTCCAAAATCCCCGTCGTCAAGCGGTTGGCTAACGGCGAGCTAATGCCAGCTACCAAGGTACGAGCAGAGAACATAACCTGGTTAATATGCCGAAATGCCCTACCAGACCAAGCGGACTAGGTTATTTACTAACTATATGAATCTCCCTATTGCGCTACTCAAGACCAAATGACTGATCTACGGACCATTCCCGACCTTGACCTAGATATTGTTACACTTGCTACAACATCGTTGACCGACCTCATGGAACAGGCCACCGATATTAGGCGGTCAGTTTTTGGAGATCTTGTAACGTACTCGCCGAAGGTTTTTATTCCCTTGACCATGCTGTGTAACGATCGGTGTGGATACTGTACTTTTGCTAAGCCACCTGCAAGACTCACCGAGGTATACCTAGACCCGAGCCAAGTCCTTGATATTGCCCGATCGGGTGCTGAGCGTGGCTGTTTTGAGGCGCTGTTTACCCTAGGGGAAAGACCTGAAGAGCGTTACCCGGTTGCGCGATCATGGCTAAATGAGCGCGGGTATGGCTCGACAATTGACTACGTAGCCGACATGGCCAAACTGGTAACACGCGAGACTGGACTTTTAGTCCACGGCAACTGCGGAGCACTCTATAGGCAAGAGCTAGAAATGCTCAGGTCAGTGTGTGTTTCTCAGGGTATGATGCTTGAATCGGTCAATGACTCATTGACCTGCCACCGGGGATCTCCTGACAAGACACCGGCCCGCAGAATCGCCACACTCCAAGATGCTGGTGAGTTGTCAATTCCCTTTACCACGGGACTACTAGTTGGAATTGGTGATTCTCGCCTAGATCGCCTGGCTGGCCTAGTTGAGATTGCCAACCTGCACCGTCAATACGGGCATATTCAAGAGGTAATTATTCAGAACTTTGTGCCCAAGCCAGGTACTCAAATGCAAAGTAAGCCAGCTTGCCCCCTAGATGAACTCTTGTGGACGATTGCCGTAGCTAGAATCGTGCTTCCTGCGTCTGTCCACCTTCAAGCTCCTCCAAATCTTTCCGAAGACTTTACTGTTTTGCTCGATGCCGGAATTGATGATTTTGGTGGAATTTCGCCCGTAACGATCGATCATGTCAATCCTCAAAACGCATGGCCTCAGCTTGACCAACTTGCCATGAAGTGTGCACAACGAGGGTACACTCTCCTGCCAAGGTTGACCCTTTACCCTCAATATGTACGCCAAGGTAACAAGTGGCTAGATGACGCGCTCAAGTTCCCGGTCTTAGATGCCTCTGATGCCCTGGGTTATGCTCGCGACTCAACTTGGTATTCGGGTGGTAATGAGCCACCTCCCCAACTAGTCAATTACAAGGTCAAACATTCCTCGGGACCCTTCCAGGTCCAATCAGGTCAACTGTTAGAGATTTTTTCAGGGGTTGAGAACGGCCAAAGCATTGACGAGCAACAGATTGAAATGCTCTTTGGATCCCGCGGGACTCAAGTAATGATGATATGTGAGTTTGCAGATCATCTGCGTAAAATAACCGTGGGTGACTCGATCACCTTTGTAAACAATCGAAACATCAATTACACAAATGTGTGCACGTTCAAGTGCAAGTTCTGCGCATTCTCAAAAGGTCCATTGTCGCTAAATCTCCGGGGGTCTCCATACTTGCTCAGCCTAGACGACATCACCGAGAGAGTAGCCGAAGCTGTAGAGCTTGGAGCAACCGAGGTATGCCTACAAGGCGGCATCCACCCCAGTTTTGATGGCGAGTACTATTTGGATGTCATTGGGGCCGTAAGAAAGGCATCCGAATCAATTCACATTCACGGGTTTACGGCCCTTGAGGTCTATGAAGGAGCCCGCAGACTTGGGGTGTCCCTAGAGGACTACCTGAAATCTCTCCGAGATGCTGGTCTCAAGACTCTCCCTGGAACAGCCGCCGAAATCCTCGATGATGAGATCCGTCAAATTATCTGCCCAGACAAAATATCCACTTCCCAGTGGCTAGAGGTGCATTCCACTGCCCACAAAGTTGGTCTCAGGTCCAATATCACGATCATGTTTGGTTCGGTAGAATCACCTAGGTCTTGGGCCAAACACATCGCTGTCACCAGAAGTCTCCAAGAACAAACGGGAGGTTTTACTGAGTTTGTTCCACTCCCCTTCGTCCATATGGCCTCTCCAATCTACCTTCAAAGGCTAAGCCGACGAGGCCCAACCTTTCGCGAGGCCCTACTAATGCATGCTGTGGGGCGAATTGCCTACCACGGATATCTAGATAATATCCAGGTATCTTGGGTCAAGATGGGGATGGAAGGTACGCGCCAGGCCTTGGTGGCTGGAGCCAACGACATCGGAGGGACTCTCATCAATGAGAACATATCACGTGCTGCAGGGGCCTCTCACGGCCAAGCCATGAACAGGGTCAAATTTGAAGAGTTAGTAAAACCGCTTAAACGCAGGTTAGTTCAGCGCAATACCCTTTATGGAAGGATTGCTTAGACCTTTCATCGGTCTATTGATTCAAGTATGTATATAGCCCGCTCAACATAGCGTCTGGCCCGATTTACCTGCTTTTCTCGGCCTAGCGCTAGGGAAAGTTCCTCTGAAACGGGGTTGGTCGAACTGACTTCACCATACTCATCGGGATAATCGTTCAAATTGTCTCGCGCCTCTCGAATTATCTCCATCGAATAGTCAATCAACTCTTCACTCACCCGAGAGAGGTCTTCTACAATTTGCTCCCGCTGTGTAATCAACTAGATGACACCATGTTCTTCAACGACAAGCTACCTAAGAGCCACTAAAGTGGTCTCCACGCAAATAGGCAGGTCACTAGTTCCCATAAGATACCGGTCAACCCAGGCTGCGCAAGATCTCCCCTCGGCAATAGCCCAGACAATTAGGCTCTGTCCTCTTCCCATGTCACCACACACAAAGACGCCCTCTTTGGCGGTTGACCAGTTACCGTCTCGGGCCACGTTGGTTCTCGGATCAAAGCTAACACCTAACTGATCTAACATGGGAGACTTTTCTGGGCCGACAAAGCCCAGAGCTAATAGTACGAGGTCGGCTTGAAGTTCAAAATCACTTCCCTGGATTTTTACAAAGTTCATCTTTCCGTGCTCATCAATTTTCGGTTCGACTTCGTGTAGTTCAATTGACCTAACCTGTCCACTTGAATCTGCCAAAAATGACTGCGTGCTCACGGAAAATATTCTCTCTCCACCCTCCTCGTGGGCTGAAGATGTTCGGTACATTAGTGGCCAAGTCGGCCAGGGGGTTGACTCGTCCCGACTGTCAGGCGGCCTTGGCATTATCTCTAGTTGAACAACACTCTCACAACCGTGTCGATGTACAGTCCCCAGACAGTCTGCACCAGTGTCACCACCGCCAATGATTACAACCTTCTTTCCCTTCGCGCTAAAGGGGTGCTCTGGTAAGTCACCCTCACATACCCTGTTGGCAAGTGGCAAGAACTCCATGGCCTGAAAAATACCAGATAGCTCGCGACCGGGGACCTGTAGTTCTCGTGATTCACAGGCCCCTCCAGCCAGTACGACGGCGTCATTTTGAGATGCCAGCAAGTTGGCATCAAGATCAACTCCAATCTCACAGGAGGTCACAAACTGGGTACCCTCGGAGCGTAACTGATCTAGTCTGCGATCTAGATACTTCTTTTCCATTTTGAACTCGGGAATACCATACCTAAGTAACCCACCCAATCTGTCGGCTCTTTCATACACGGTTACGTCATGACCAGCCCGAGTCAGTTGCTGAGCACAAGCCAGGCCAGCCGGACCAGAACCCACCACGGCAACCTTTTTGTGAGTCTTGCAATCGGGCAAGACGGGATTGAGTTTACCCGATGCAAAGGCCCACTCCGATATGGAGACCTCAACTTGCTTGATGGTAACCGGATCTTGATTGATCCCCAAAACGCACGCCGCTTCACAAGGGGCTGGACAAAGACGGCCTGTAAAGTCCGGGAAGTTGTTCGTGGCGTGTAAACGTTGCGAGGCTTCTTCAAAATCTCCCCGATATACAAGGTCGTTCCAATCGGGAATTAGGTTTCCAAGAGGGCAACCCTCGTGACAAAAAGGTATTCCGCAGTCCATGCATCGAGATGCTTGCTGGCGCAATTCCTGATCATCTTGAGTAATATACACCTCGTTCCAGTCCATAACCCTAAGTTCAACCGGTCGACGTTTGGGAGTTATTCGCTCGAATTTCATAAATCCACGGGGATCACCCATGTGCACCTCCCATAATGTGTGTGTCGACATCAAGTCCGGCTTCAGTGGCCTCCTTGATCGCCTCTAGAACTCTCCGGTAATCTCTTGGCATTACTTTCTTGAACGACTGATATTGATGTCGATAGTTAGACAACAGACGTTGTGCAACCGTCGAGTCAGTCTCAGCAAAATGGGTGGTGAGTACTTCTCGAAGCCAATCTCGATCATCTTCGTCTAACCATTCAATGTCAACCATCTCACTGTTGAGATTTCGTACTAAGTGATCTTCGGGGTCTAGAACATAGGCAATGCCTCCGGACATCCCGGCTCCAAAGTTCCTCCCTACAGGCCCCAAAATGACGACGCGCCCCCCTGTCATGTATTCACAGCCGTGATCGCCAACACCTTCAACCACACAGGTCGCACCCGAGTTCCTTACAGCGAATCTTTCTCCAACAACACCTCGAATATAAGCCTCACCCCCAGTGGCCCCATATAAGCAGACGTTTCCTGCAATAATTGAGTCCTCTGTAAGAAACTTGGCCTCCTCGGGAGGACGAACAATAATACGTCCCCCTGATAATCCTTTGGCAAGGTAGTCGTTCGCATCTCCATATAGAACCAAGGTCATTCCTTTGGGGACGAAGGCCCCAAAGCTCTGTCCAGCAGACCCGCTAAAGGTTATCTCGATGGTGTCATCTGCAAGACCGGCCGATCCAAATCTCCGAGATATTTCACCGCCTAGCATTGTCCCGACCGTTCGGTTGGTGTTTCGTATTGGTAGCTCCATTGATACCTTGTCTTGACGATCTAAGGCTGGTTTACATCCCTCAATTAGGCCAACATCTAGTGCCTTATCCAACCCGTGGTCTTGGGACTTGGTACAGTAGAGATCACAACCCTCTGGTGGGTTGGGCATATCCAAAATTGGAGACAGGTCAAGACCTCGGGCCTTCCAGTTTTCAATTGCACTGTTGACCTCCAAACATTCGCTATGGCCAATTGCCTCTTGGAGAGTTCGAAATCCAAGTTCCGCTAAAAGTTCCCGTACTTCTTGAGCAATGTACTCAAAGAAGGTTTCAACGAATTCGGGCTTTCCCTGGAACCTTTTGCGCAACTCTGGATTTTGAGTGGCGATCCCCACAGGGCAGGTATCGAGGTGACAAACACGCATCATTATGCATCCCGACACAACCAAGGGAGCACTTGCAAATCCAAACTCCTCGGCCCCGAGTAGGGCCGCCACGACTACGTCTCGGCCCGTTTTGAGCTGACCGTCCACCTGGACCACGATTCGATCCCGCAACCCGTTGGCCAGTAGGGTTTGATGCGTCTCGGCAAGTCCCAGCTCCCATGGTCCGCCGGCGTGCTTGAGAGAAGTAAGTGGGGCCGCTCCGGTTCCCCCGTCATGGCCGGAGATCAAGACCACGTCCGAGTGGGCCTTGGCAACCCCGGCCGCAACCGTCCCGACGCCAACCTCGGCTACCAACTTTACATGGATCCGGGCTCTCGGGTTTACATTTTTTAGATCATGAATGAGTTGGGCGATGTCTTCGATTGAATAGATATCGTGATGAGGAGGCGGTGAGATCAGACCTACCCCAGGAGTTGAGAATCTGGTCTTGGCGATCCAGGGATATACCTTGTGCCCAGGCAACTGACCGCCTTCGCCGGGCTTTGCACCCTGGGCAATCTTGATCTGAATGTCATCAGCGTTGACCAGATAATCAGAGGTCACCCCAAATCTTCCTGAAGCCACCTGTTTGATTGCGCTCCGACGAGAGTCTCCGTTGGGATCAGGTGTGAATCGGTCCGAATCCTCTCCTCCTTCGCCAGTATTAGACCGGGCACCAAGTCGGTTCATCGCAATGGCGAGAGTCTCGTGGGCTTCCTTGGAGATCGACCCATAGGACATCGCTCCAGTCGAAAATCGCTTAACAATCTCAGAAATAGGTTCTACCTCGTCAATGGGTATGGCTCTTGACTGGTCTGCCCGAACCTTCAACAGTCCCCTCACTGTCCCCAGCTTCACCGACTGATCGTCAACCAGTCGGGTATACTCCTTGAAAATCTCATATCGCTTAGTCCGTGTGGCGTGTTGAAGCTTATACACGGTCTTTGGATTGAACAAGTGAAACTCGCCCTCGCGACGCCACTGATATTGGCCACCTACTTCCAGTTCTCGGTGAGCAATTTCAGATCTAGATACTTCCCAGGCCTGACTGTGTCTTTGCAATACTTCCTCGGCTATACCCGCTAATCCAATTCCCCCAATTCGACTTGGAGTATGAGTAAAGTACCTATCCACCAACTCGTTAGAAAGTCCGATCGCCTCAAAGACCTGTGCCCCCATGTAGGACTGGACGGTTGAGATACCCATCTTTGACATCACCTTGAGGACCCCTTTTGATAGGGCCTTCTTATAGTTCTTACAAGCCTTCCTGGGACTAATTTCGCCAAGTGCCCCCGATAGGGCCAGATCCTCAACGGTTTCAATTGCGAGATAGGGATTTACGCACGATGCCCCGTAGCCAATAAGTAAGGCCATGTGGTGGACCTCTCTGGCCTCACCGGTTTCAACCACCAGTCCCACCTTAGTCCTGGCTCTTTCTCGAATCAGAAAGTGGTGTACGCACGAGGTCACCAACAACGACGGAATCGGGGCCAACTCTTTCGTTGAGTTGCGATCCGAGAGCACAATTATGTTATACCCCTCAGCGATTGCTTCTAATGCCCGATTACAGATCTCATCTAGGGCCACCTCTAGTGAGGCACCTCGACCTTTTACTTCAAAGAGCCCATCAATGGTGCACGTCCGAAAAGTTGGGTTCATCTCACCCTCGGAGATGTACATAATCTTGGCAAGCTCGTCGTTATCAATAATTGGATAGTCCAGAACTATCTGTGAGCACGACTGTGGACTTGCTTCTAAAAGATTTCTCTCCGGTCCAAGTCCGACCCTCATAGAAGTAACCATCTCCTCTCGAATTGCATCAAGCGGTGGATTGGTAACTTGGGCAAAGAGTTGGCTGAAATAGTCAAAGAGTAACCGGGGTCGATCCGAAAGCACGGCTAGTGGTGTATCTGACCCCATTGAACCAACTGGTTCCATGCCGGTCATGGCCATCGGGGTCAATAAGACCCTCAACTCTTCTGTCGTATACCCAAAACTCCTTTGGTGACCAACCAGAGAAGAGTGCTTTGGAATCAACATGTCCCTGGGGGGAAGGTCTGAAAGATGGACCAGACCAGTCTCTAGCCATTGTCCATATGGGTAAGCACTCGACAGCTCGTCTTTGAGTTGTGAGTCCGAAATAATCTCGCCTCTATTGGTATCTACAAGCAACATCTTTCCCGGCTGGAGCCTGCCCTTGAAGACAATAGATGAGGGAGGCAGATCCAATACACCTACCTCTGATGCCATTACGACCAGGCCCGATTCTGTAACCCAATACCGAGAGGGCCGCAGGCCGTTTCTGTCCAACACGGCCCCAATTACCGAGCCATCAGTAAAGGCAATAGAAGCCGGACCATCCCAGGGCTCCATGACCGAGGCATGAAACTCATAGAAGTCACGTCTGGCTGGGCCCATGTCGTGATTGTTCTGCCAGGCCTCAGGGATCATCATGAGCACACAGTGGGCCAGTGACCTACCAGAAAGGTGAAGAAGCTCTAGCACCTCATCAAAAGAGGCCGAGTCAGAGGCACCTGGGGTGCAGATAGGCGTAATCCGGTCAAGATTCCCGTGAAAGAGGCCCGAGGACATCATAGACTCCCTCGCCCTCATCCAGTTCCGGTTGCCCTGTAAGGTGTTTATTTCCCCGTTATGGGCTACGTATCTGTAGGGATGGGCAAGGGGCCACGAAGGAAAGGTATTAGTTGAAAACCTGGAATGGACCAAGGCGATAGCACTTTCGAAGCCCCCCTGGGAAAGATCTGGAAAAAATTTCCTTAGCTGCCCTGAGGTGAGCATTCCTTTGTAAACCAACGTCCGGCAAGACAGGGATGGGAAATACAACCCGTCAACCTCTCTCTCAGAACGTTTACGCGCAAAAAAACTTCTTATCTCCAGATCCTGGTTGTAAGCGTGTTGCTGGGGAAACCCAAGGGGATTTGAAACCGCCGGCTCGGCTCGGCTCGCAAGCCTTACAAAAACTTGGCTCATCACCGGCATACTGGCCAAAGCCACCGCTCCAAGGTCCCCAGTGTCTACCGGGAGCGATCTCCAGCCAATGACATCTAGACCCTCTTCGTGGGCGATCTCTTCAAATCTCTTGGTCGCACTAGTGGCATCTTCTGGGTCCCTGGGTAGGAACCCTATCCCTGTTGCGTACTCCCCAAACTCTGGGAGATCTAAACCAGACACACCACGTAAAAATTTGTCTGGAATTTGAACCAAGATACCAGCCCCGTCACCAGTAGTTGACTCAGAACCGGTTGCACCTCGGTGCTCTAGGTTTTCAAGTACTTTCAGGCCCTGATCTACAATCTCGGGAGACTTTCGTCCATGCAGGTCGACTACAAAACCGACTCCGCACGAGTCATGCTCAAACTCAGGCCGATACAATCCGCCCATCTGACGGCCGGTTGACTCTGTTCCTACTGCCACCTTATCTAGTTTGCCCTTTTCTATAATTCAGTTCACCGAGCTATCTACTGAATCGGGGAAAAAGAGAGTAGTCCACATGACATCCAACAGGATCCGTCAGCGTCGCTACCTCATCTATGCCGCTCAATTTCAACTCATCTACAGTTGGCGGTATTTTACCTTGACAACTCAAGTCAACAAAACCTGACTTTCGAGTCGGCTCAGTGCCAACAACCACCGAGGAATTGGGGCAACGCTGACCCAAATGCCGATTCAGATATTCTAGTACAAAGGGCTAGGATATATAAAATGCCAGACACTCAGCCTTCGTTCAAACACTTGATTATTATTGGCGCAGGCATTGCTGGACTCTGTGCGGCCTTTTACTGCAGAGATCTATTTGACGAGATTACCATCTTTGATCCAGATCCTCTTTCAGCCACTAGTTGGGTTGCCGGAGGCATGCTAGCCCCGGTTACTGAATCGCACTTTGGGGAGTCACCCCTGACAACTCTCAACCTTGAAGCTGCCCGAATCTTTCCCGAATTCTTGTCTGACCTACAAGGTGTTTCTGGTTGCACGGTTGATCACCAAGTAGGCGGTACAATCTCAGTTGCCAAGACAAGGTCCGATTTGATCCAGCTAGATCAACTGGCCCAATATCAACTTACCTTAGGGCTGAAAACCGAGAAGGTTTCTGTGTCCCAACTAGCGGAACTTGTCCCGAAGCTATCATCAACACTTGCGGGGGGATACATAGTTCCACAAGACACCCTAGTTGGGCCCCGGTCTCTTTTGACTTGCCTTGGAAGAATGCTTGAGATTTTTAATATCGAAATAGTCCAACAACAAGTTTTGAGTATTGAAGTTGCCCGAGATAAGAGTTTCGAACTCTCCTTAGGCCCTTCAGGTAAAGTCCAGGCCTCGCATATTGTTCTAGCGGCTGGATGTGGCACGCGATCGGTTCCTGTTCAGCTCCCTCAACTACCACACTCATCACTGCCAATTCGCCCAGTTCGAGGTCAGATACTTCGACTACAACCCCAAGCCCAATTCAGATTCAGTTCCGGTGTCTTTATTGACAAGATAGTTCGGGGACTAGTTGACGGCCGTCCGGTATATATCCTCAGTCGCGCTGACGGAGAGGTTGCCATTGGGGCCACCTCTGAAGAGGCTGGCTACAACGTGGCCAACACTTTTGAGGGAGTCTTTGAACTAATGCGTGCCGCCAGGGATGTTTTGCCAGCAATTATGGAACTAGAGATCGTCGCGCTGGAAAGTGGACTGAGACCAACATCACCGGACAATCTCCCCGTTATTGGACCTCTTTGGCCACAATTGTTCGTCTCAACTGGCTTCTACCGAAATGGCATTCTACTTGGTCCCAAATCTGGTGCCCTTGCCCGAGACTACTTCGTGTCAGGGAATGTGGAGACTCAATATAAGATCTTTTCTCCACAACGCTTTTTCAACAATTCCAGTCATTAATATTTTGGAAACTTGCCTAAAAAACATGAACCATATTTCCATAACCATCAACGGAAGATCTCAGCAAGCCCCAGCGGGAAAGTTTCTTGGAGATATTCTCGAACTACTATCTTTCCCGGCCAAGGGAGTTGCCATATCCATAAATCGAGAAATAATCCCAAGATCCAAGTGGAGCACTACACCGGTTTCGGGAAACGACGTAATTGAGATTGTTTCTGCAGCCCCTGGTGGTTAGGGTATTATTGGCCAATGTTTGAGGTTAAGCCACTTGGGCTATTGGACATCCCTCGTGCTGTAGACCTACACATGGAAATTCTTGACGAGGAGTTCTTGGTCAGGTGCGGGGGACGTTTTCTAGAACGCTACTACCGAGCCTGGATGAAAAGTCCATATGGAGTTGCGACAGGAGTGTTTGAAGACCAATCACTGTCGGGACTACTACTGGGTTCATTGGATCCGAGTTCTCACTACAAGTCCATGTTGTCCACCGACGGTACTTCTCTAGCACTTTCCTTGGTAGGCCAAAGCCTTAGAGATGCGCAACTGAGAGATCTAATCATAAAGACTAGGGCGAAGAGGTATGCCAGGGCGCTACTTCGGGTTGCAAAGAGATCTATCACATCTAAACTTCGGCAATTTGGCAGAACTTCCAACTCAGGTAGTTTTCTAGAGGACTCTACAAGATCAACTTCGCCCACCCAGGCCGAGATTACTCATCTCCTGATAGCTGGTCCGCTGCAAGGGAAAGGGCTAGGGAAGCTTTTGGTTAACGACATGATAGACAGGTCTAAAATGGCCAAGCGTGACACTTTGGTCTTAGTTACCCCTCCAGACTCCCAGGCGCGTCACTTCTATGAGCACCTGGGCTTTACTCAAGAGTCCCAGCTAACCAATAGCTCGGGCGAGACCTTTATTCGGTACATTCTCAACTTGAATTCACCTTGAACGTTACTTGACCGGCGAAACTGTCGGCATGGCGACAGGTCCTGGGATACCTGCAACACCCAGACAGTTTTTAGTGGGGGTTGTAAGGACCAACTCTGGAACATAACCCAGTGTTGGAAGCCCCAACTGTGGCCCTGCCACGGAATCGGCCATGGCCGTCTGTCCGGCGGCACTTGGATGAAGATGGTCCCCCGAATCAAACGGGGGATAGATTGAAGTAGGTATACACGACCCGTCGTAATCGTCAGCAATCACCTGGGCAAAATCGAGGTATCCGTCGAAGTTTCCCTGACCCATTATCCAAGTATTTATCTGTTGCAAGTACTGCTGCTGTTGAGGATTCCAGGGCTCCTTGCCAGCCATCCTCGGCAATAGAGTTACCCCGATAACTTTTAGATTTGCCTCATGAAGCATCGCTATGGCCTGCTCATATCCCGCAATAATTTGATCTGCCGAGGCCCCAAAAAACAGGTCATTCGTGCCAAGGAATATTATCACTTCAGAAACACCTGACTGATCAATCACGTCTTGGGCCATCCTATCAAGCCCAGACTGACCGCCTCCCGTCTTAGAATAGTCATCAGGTAGAGTCAACAAAGTATTTGCGGTAATTGCCTCATTGATTACGGCCCGTTGCTCATCGGTCGGCAACATGTCAATTCTTTTTTGCAAGATATCAGTCCAGCGAATCGGGGCATTGAATCCTTCAGAGATTGAGTCTCCCAACACAACTATGCTCCCCTGTGCTGGAGCCGTATTGGGCTCTTGTAAGATGTCTAGGGCATCTACCCACCTAGGCCAGGGGCTTGAAAAAGTAAATGGGGTGTTAGACGACTGGGTAACCTGATTTCCGCCATTGTTTGGAGTGAAAAACGATACGTTGGCCTCTGTACAGCACGGATGCACTGTTACTACGTCGGCATTAGACACATATACACTCACGGCGAGAGTCTCGCCAGTACTCACGGCCATATTGACCGGGTCGCTGTAGACCACCTGACCTACTGGGATCGATACAGTCGGAGCACCTGAAAAGGTGAGGCTCTGGATGGTCCCGGGGACCAGCTGGGAGTTTTGAAGGTCCTGCGCTACGCTTGCAGCTCCAACGTCCAAGGGAACGTTGCCATCGAGATTTGAGAGTCGAACCCTCACGGCCACCCCACCAATCCCCACTGTTACAAGTTCTCTAACCGTAGTATTGACTGCTGTTCCATCCCCCCAGGCCATTGGCGATCCCCAGGCCACTCGCCACGTTGGAGTGCTCAGTAGTGGCAGCGAAGCGGTCGTATCTGAGGTAGTCGGAGCTGAGGTACTGGTAACACGACGATCTTTTTGCTTGTTGATACCACCCCGGTTAGAGGTAACCGCCAGACCAACGACAACTAATGCTGTCAGGGCAAGTAACCCAAAAAAGGTACGGCGAAGGGGATAGTTGGTCGATTTCGCCCGGGACTTTGCAGAGTGTCTAGGCCCGCGATATCTAGTACTCTCCTCAGGGCCGTTGCCCGCGTCACTATTTTCTCCAGTTACCAACTTGGTCCTAAATTACCCTGCAATGTCATGTTACGGAAAGGTTTCCGTATTAGATTAGGCTCTGTGCTGCCTCAAGACAACGACTCGGGCCCAAAATTCTCGCTACCTGGAAGGGACCTGAAAAGCTCATTTGTCAGGTCAAATGCGGTTGACCATCAGCGCAAACGCTGGACTCGTCTGGCTGGCAACTGGGAGGCTGGTGGTGCAACTGGACTGTCAAAAGTTGTAGAAAGTGTACTTTCAAAAATCAAAGCAGACCCCAACGCAATTGCCGTTGATTTGGGAACCGGAACGGGACAGCTAGCCATACCAATTGCTCCCCTGGTAAGGGAGGTCTGGGCAGTGGACATTAGCAAGTCAATGCTCGATCTCCTGGTAGACAATGCGGCGGCCAAGGGGATTTCCAATATAAAGCCCATTGTGTCACCAATTGAAACTCTTGACTTTCCCCCGGCAAGTGTCGACTTGGTAGTTACAAACTACGTCTTACATCACCTCTTAGATTCCGACAAACAAGCTACTATTGCCCACATTTACCAATGGCTCAAACCTGGTGGATACCTTGTAATCGGGGACATGATGTTTGGAAGAGGGTCAGACTCCAGGGACAGACAGATCATCGCCTCAAAGCTCTTCACTATGGCAAAAAAGGGTCCAACCGGGTGGTGGAGAATACTGAAGAATGTCTGGCGCTTTTCAGCAAGACTCCAGGAACGGCCGGTGAGGATTGATGTCTGGGAAAAATACTTAGAGAGTGCTGGTTTTAAAGACATCTCCTATGAGCCTGTAATCGCCGAGGCCGTCGTCATGGTGGCTAGGTCGCCAAAGTAGTCTGACCGGCTCGCCTTGAATTGCAAAACATGCAAGCCTAGTTCACGCAGTTTCCCACACCCGGGTCCTTTTGAACGACTACGGACCGCAGACCTCGTCAGATGAGGCGGAGTTCAAGGTCACCGGTTGTTCAAGATCTCAACTAGCAGATAACCGGGACGAGCTTGCCGGAGTACTTAGCCAATTGGACAGGTTCCAGAGCTAAGACGCTGGTGCACCCGGACAAGTACCGGCCACCTGAGGAACAGTCCCGTCTTCTTGTAAAGTTGAAATACCGATCTGATTCCCACTTGACTGCATCTGGGCCTGAGAATTGGGATCATGCTGGAGGTAACTCTCAAGGAACTCCGTCGAGACGTTTTCAGTAATCGGCAAGTACGTGTCAGTGCCCGAATAGGGCTCAAGGTGGTTGGCTCCAAGGAGACTGAGATAGAACTTTGGAGCTCCCGCGGCGTTATAGATTTGTACGCTACACGATGGAGGATTTATGTCATCGGCCGTACCTTGGGTAACTAAAAATGGAAGTGCGGGTCCTGAAAAATACGTTCCTCCGAATGGGGCATATTCTGCACCTGACAGACTCACCACTGCCTTTACCCGCGAGTCTAAACAACACGTCCCAAATCCGACAGCCAGTGACACGTCTCCCCCATCTGACTGCCCGGCCACCGCAATCTCATTTGGATCTATGAGCTTGAAGAGAACCGAACCTGATATCTCGTTCTGATCTAGTGCCCAGGTAATCATGTAAGACAGATCACGTGGGTGGTTTACCAGATCGCTCCGGTCTACTCCACCGGGAAATGACGGATCGGTATATGGATACTCAGGTGACAAAACGACAAAGCCCGCTGCCACCCATGTATCGATGAGCTGAGAGTACACGTTGGCAGAGATATCAAATCCTTGGGAGAATACAATGAGTGGATAGGGACCGTCGGTTACGTCTGGGGTTCCCTGAGCAATCTCTGAGGTGCTCTGAGATTTTACAACCGGATACCTGATGGTGGTTGAAATTACCCGTATATGACCGGCACCTAGTGATTCTTGTACAATTTGGCTTTGGACCCCGACTGAAAAGGTCTTCTTCCACAGTGGCACCTGAGTCGTGGTTGTCGATATGGCTTGCCTGGTAGTTGTCGTTGACGCGCCTTTAGTGGCCGTAAGTCGATTTTCAATACCAAGCACTATTAGCCCCACTACAATTATGCCAACAAGTATTAGCGCAAAGTTCCGTCGTTCCTTTGGCTGATAGTAACTTCTCTCCACGACCTACTTCCTATACAACTTGACTTCTCCAACGGCCAAAGTCGCCAGTCTCCTCAAGGCATCATGATGGTATCGACTTCCACGACAACACAAGTGGTGATATCGGTCCATGCGGGCTCAGGCAAGCTAGTTTACTAGTACCCGTAGAGCTAGTGGGGATACCTAAATAGGCCTAAGATGTCGAACACGCTATAAGATGGCTATATGCCAAAAGAGGCAACTCCCAAAATTGACCTGACCGACGACGTTCTTCAACTTGGCGACCTCAAGATTGCCTCAAGGCTGATACTCGGAACTGGCGCGATAGCCTCTATGTCAGTTCTTGAGGAGGTGATTTACCAATCTGGAGCTCAACTTGCAACCGTTGCCATAAGACGCGTTCAACCGGGTCAGCCCGGATCGGTCTATGAGGTACTTTCAAAGGCCGGGGTTCATCTTTTACCCAACACGGCTGGTTGCTACAGCCGCGACGAAGCCGTCTACACGGCAAACCTAGCACGAGAGGCCTTTGAGACCGATCTGATTAAACTAGAAGTTATTGCTGACGACAAGACACTTCTTCCGGATGGGACTCAGCTACTCTTGGCCGCAGAGAAGCTGGTCAATGACGGGTTTACGGTCCTGCCCTACACTAACGATGATCCAGTATTGGCAAAACAACTAGAAAACGTCGGGTGTTGCTGTGTAATGCCCCTCGGCTCACCAATCGGGACCGGACTGGGGATTCGAAACCCTCACAACATTGAGCTAATTATTGCCCAAGCAAACGTGCCGGTTATATTGGACGCTGGAATCGGTACCGCCTCAGATGCGGTATTGGCCATGGAGCTGGGGTGCTCTGGGGTACTTTGCGCATCGGCAATAACCAGATCGCCAAACCCTCCTCAGATGGCCCAGGCCATGGCATTCGCCGTCAAGGCCGGCAGGGCAGCTCGGCTATCTGGAAGAATCCCGAGACGTTTCTGGGCCAGGGCATCTAGTGAAGAAGCCGGACTAGTTGAGTTCTAAATTCCCATGAATCCAACCGTGGTTCTTTCGGTCGCCGGACTCGACCCTGGGGCTGGAGCAGGTCTTTTGTGTGATCTAAAAACCTTCAGTGCCCTTGGGACCTATGGTTTGGGAGTAATATCTGCCTCAACCATCCAAAATACCCATGAGGTACGCCAAATATACCCAACTCCCCCCGATCAACTCTACGAACAGATCGACTGTCTATTTGATGACTTTACAATTTCGGCCATCAAGACCGGAATGGTGGGAAGCTCAGCAAATCTCGACACTCTTGCCAAGATCTTTTCTCAACTACAATTGTGTCCATTGGTTGTAGACCCAGTCTTGGTATCGTCGACAGGCACGAGCCTCCTGGGAGACGGCACAGTAGCGCGCTATAAAGAGACGTTGATACAACTAGCCACTTTGGTCACACCTAACCTGTTTGAGGCTCAGCTCTTATCTGGAGTTACAATCGATTCGGTGGCATCCATCGAACTTGCTGCACGCTCGATCTACAAGCTTGGTGCAAAAAATGTACTCATAAAAGGTGGGCACTTACCTGAATTTTCCCTCCAAGGTATTTCAAACATGGCCACCGACTTTTTGTTTGATGGCGACCATCTCGAGACCTTTTCTTATCCCTTCATTGACACAAGAAATAACCACGGAACCGGCTGTAGTTTGTCTAGTGCAATATGCTCCTATTTGGCCCTTGGAAACGACATGATCAATAGCGTCAAGCTGGCAAAGCAGTACGTACAAAAAGCACTCCTTGGATCTGCGGGGTGGACCCTTGGAAAAGGCCATGGCCCACTTGACCACTTCTTCCTAAATAATGAGGCTTGGAGCTAATGTCAATCGCTCTCAACCAGTCTGAACTGGCAATCCTCCATCATCCAGACCAAAAGACCTCTTGGACCGTGGTAGCAACGTGTTATCTTGACAGTTCTCTAACGGGAACTGGAGCCGCCCGAGTGTGCCAGATGATTGAGTCTCGACTCGACACCCTGAGCCAGTCTCTTCCAACGGTCTCCTCAAGGATTGAGGGCACTTTTTGGATCCCGGCTTCCCCTCCCGTGGTAGAAGTTGCTACGAGTGATGACAGGACACCACCGAGTATGCTTAGGCGCTTTGATCTCGCTAACGAGCCTGCCCTTAGGATACTCGTTGGTCCAGATGGCCATTGGGTTAGTTTTTTTGTACACCACTGTGCCCTCGATGGAGCACGTCTTATTGTGGCCATGAAACTACTGTTGTGTGGCGTGATTCCAGCTACAAGCCCACCTCCTTCACCCGCCAAAGCCCAATTCCCTTGGGCAGCTCTAAAAAGGGTACTCCTTCCAGCCAACCCGGTTGCTCGCTCGTCTCAACGACCCGATTTTGACTCGTTTGTAGCACGAAATCTCCCAATAATCGGTGCCGGCATAACATCTTTCCTTCCAATGGCCTGCCTGGCAGCCAGCTGCGAATTTAGTAAAACACGTGGTAAGCCTTGTAAGAGGGTCGGACTTTCTCTTGGAATAGCCCTTGACGGAGGCGCCGAAAATCGCTCAACCTACCGACGGATCGACTCTAGGGCATCCAGGAATATCTCAGAGAAGATCCAGCGGGCCCTGTCTACCCCAGCAGAACCTTGGGAGATTCGCCATACCTCTCGATACCTAAAGTTTCTGGGAGTCTTAGCAGAGCGAGCATCTGATACAGTTTTGCTCACCAACCTAGGGCGTCAAGTCATGCCTGGGGTAACCAGGATGGAGGGTTACCCGGTTGCCCGAGGACGATCAGGGGTCTCCTTTGCTGCAGTTCGTCTAGCTGGTGGAGACTCTACCCTAACCCTCAGAACCAGAGACATAAATATGAGCGACGCCAACTGGATAATTGACAGAACCATAGAACTGTTGACTCAAGGCTGAACAACTTGGCCGGGCCCAACTTTAGTTACGAGGTAACCCCAGGGCCTTCTAACTCTCGGCTTACTTTTCTTTTGTCCAGAACTGCGCGATCTTGCCTTCTAGGTTGTCGAGCATGACTGATACCTTTCGGCGCTGAATCTTTCCACTCGGGGTCTTAGGGAGTGAGCCTCTATCTACAATAACTATCCTAGACGGGGTAATCCCCGATACCCCCAAGGCGTAGTTGATGATCTCGTCAATCTGATCTCGGGAAATTGGCTCACTTGAAGCCACAGTCACGGCTGGCTCGGCAACTACAGCGTAGGTTCCGGATTCATCCGGGACTACCACACAGTTGCCGTCTCTTACCGCCGGTGACCGAGAAGAGGCTAGCTCGATTGCCCGGGCATCGAGGTTTCTTCCTCGAATGACCATCCAGTCATCACAGCGTCCGGCAAAATAGAGTTCGTTATCCACGCAAAAACCCAGGTCTTCGGTCTGATAAAACCCATCTTGTAACTCTAGACTCTTTGTCCCAACTAGCTCTTGTGCAATCGAACCGCTCTTTAGACTTACCCTACCCAAGTCATCACTTGCCTGTGTATCTATTTTCATCTCAAACCCGGGAAACGGTCTTCCTAGACACACGACCTCTTCAAAGCTGGCCAGAAATTCACCAGTCAAATTTAGGTGTGAATCTTGAGTACCAGCGTGCTTGGAAACCACATTCAGTTTGCCTTCGGAATATGCTTCTCGTTCTAGTACAACACTTGACCATAGTTCGTCCCCCCTAACCGTAGTTGCCCCCAAGGTAGTCTCGGCCATTCCATATGCAGGTTGAAAAGCCAGCTCGTTGAAGCCGAACTCACGAGCCAAATATGAAAACTTGCCCAGCGTCGAGGCGCGCACCGTCTCAGCCGACACGATCAAATTGCGAAAGTTAGACAGGTTTAGGCCTGTTGCATTTTTTAGCTTTCGCGCTATTAGATCCAGGGCAAAGTTTGGGATCATAGAAAAGCTTGCCGATGCTCCCTGGTCAACCCGCAGCCACCCCAGGGGATCTCTCACAAAACTCTCTGGTGTTATAAGCCAGACCTTGGAAATACCCCCCATGGAAGCTGTCATGGACACACACGGCAACAAGAAGGTTCCAATTAGTCCCATGTCATGAGATAGCGGCAGCCAAGAGCTCGAGGTATCTCCCGGCCGGAAGCAAAAGGCCTCACTCATCGACGACACGTTCCAGCCGATCTCATCCATCCCAATAACTACCCCTTTAGGGGACGAGGTAGATCCCGACGTAAACTGGATCAGGATCCCCGCATTACCACCACTCGTCATCTGGGTTGATTCGCCTATCTTGTCAAGTATCCCTTGATAGGGGGCCAGCACTCCCCGGCTAAGGTTTCCTATCTCCCCCGGATAAGACTCATAAACAAATTCGCCACCAACCAGTTCCAAAATCGAGTCAATCTGCTCGGCATGTTCGGCCTCGGTCATTCCTCGAGCCCGGTCAGGCAATGAGGCAAATCTGACACCCGCAAGCCAAGCTCCAAATAACGTCACGATACAGGCCAAATTAGGACGCAAAATTCCAGCCACAGTAGTGCCTTCACGGTGGTCCTGACCCATGATGAAGCCGGCCTGATGGGCCATCTTCCATATCTCGGAAAAGCGAACCACCTGCTCGCGGGGATCGGCAAAGATCACCTGGCCATCGGTTGAAGATGACTTGTCTAGTAGTTCAATCAGGCCTTGATAGCTCAAGCCCACAACTAGCCTTCAGCGAAAGTAACAACCCTGGAACACAACTCCCGCAACGACATACGGTCTTGCTTTTCAATAAAAGCGTCTAATGAACACTCCAAGGTGTCCTCAATAACAGCAATAAGTTCAACTATCTCCAAGGAGTCTAGGAGTCGATCTCCCAACTGAAATCCCTCTGGGTTGAGAAGATTTGAGTCTAGATCAATTACACTCTCGGGAACCTTGAAGAACACCGATAGAGCCTTAGTTACTCTTGATAAGTTTCCGTCACCCATAATCTTCTAGCAATCTATACCAAAAACCGTTGAAGCGAGCTACTTTTATGCCAAGTTTCAGGAACTACCTAACCACCCGGGCACCTTGAAAAGAATTACCACGGGTGTCACCAATGCCAGACACCGACCTCATTGCTCCTAGCCCTATACAACGCAGAGCATTTGAGTTGTTGGGTGAATTAGTGGTCTCGCGGCTCTTGATGCCACTATCAATCTAGATAGATCAATTATTTCTTCAGGTGTGGTGGCCAAACCTCCTCTAAGGGCGTAAATCCAGACTAACCCATATCTGGCAAAATATGGGTTTGTACACATTCTATTTATCCTTTGTCCTTTGGAAAGTAACCCGGTAACTCTCGTGGGGAGATCCAGGCAGATACATTTAGGGTTCTAGGCGCCCGAGGGGGCAAGGAGGGAGTACAAGTGGTTCATATCGAGGCCAGATCTATTAGAGTGGCCTGTGTATTTTCTCTGGTGTTTGCTCTAGCTGGTGTACTCACACCACTATTGCCTGCCTTTGGGCTCTCGGGCCAAGGTTCCTCCCACACGGCAGCAAAACCTTCTGAGAAGAGTATTTCAATTTCGGGGACTGCGCGGCTCCCCAGAAACAGGGCCACCTCCAATGTGAGCATTTAGCAATTTAGTTTGCTACGATTGCCAATATTACGGTGTATTGAATGGAGTATTTATGTTAGCCCGACTTCAGCTGAGGTTCGAGATCCAAGATTTTGCTTATAGACCATCTGATGTTATCAAACTTCGTCAGCGATAAATTCTCCAAGGTTTGGGAAACCATGATCGACCTAACAGGTAGTTACACATTAGAGAGCGGATGATTATTCGCTACTTATATCGTCAAGAAACCCAGCTATCATGAGTCGCGATTCAAAGTTACTCGTGTTGGTTATAGTCCTTGGTATTGGCGACATAGTGGCCCACACATATGAGACTATTCGGCTTCATCAACTGGGCTCGCACCCCCTTCTATTTGGCGGTGTCAATCCCACTGTAATAATTATTGTAAGTCCAATATTGGTTGTTCTGGTAGCTATCTGGCGGATATACTGGAATCGTCGTAGTCACCGCGTAAAGAGCGAAACAGTTAGTTCTTTCTCCTACCGACTGGGCCATAGGATGGGTAAGAAAAGAAAACAATAATCACGGTCGCGATCAACTATTCATTTCCCGGAGGAAGATCACACCTTGATTTAGGGATAGGCCACTTCGGAACTTGTAAGTCTTTTGAGACACTTTCAGTTGGGATTCGATGTGCCGAGGTAACCACCTCTTCAAGACGAAACCGGATCGTCTATCCATTTCTGTGACGTCCTCTGATGGCTGAAGCCACTAGCTTCCTGCTGGCCTCTACCAGAGAGCTCTTCTCAGCCATTCCCCTA